>JBMFPP010000001.1:0-20206 GCA_049969055.1 Armatimonadota bacterium
TGCCAGGCGCTCATTTGCTTCTCGGAGGGCGTTTTCGGACTGCTTGAGTCTGTAACGTCGGCAATGCTAACGATCAGATATTGTTTTCTTTCGAAGAAGATCGGGATAGCGGATTTAAGCACGGTTACAGTTTGTCCGTCGGGTTTTGAGAAGGTACGCTCTTCAGCTTCGACCTGGAGCTTGCAGTCTCGAGCGCATAGTTCTTCGCCGTGCCTATCGCATATCGGTCTGCCGCAGGGTTTGCCCACTAATTCTTCTTTCGGAAGGCCGAACAGGTTTAGTGCTGTATTGTTGGCATCGACCACCGTGTTTGTATCCAGATCGATGAGCAGTAAACCGATCTGCGCTTTCTCGAAGAGGGTATGGTAGCGGTGTTCGCTTTCTTGGATGCGTTTTTCGGCGCGGTTAAGTGCGGCAAGCATATTATTTATGGATTGAGCCAGAGCACCAATCTCATCGCGGCCCATGTGCGGGATCAGCGGCTTGGCCGTTTCGGCGGTTGCAATGGCATTCACCTGTCTGCAGAGCTGGGCAATTCGGTTCAGCACAAGCTTGTTGGACAGCTTAATCACCAAGGCGCCAATCAGCGCTAAAACCAGGCCGAGGCTGATGGTCATGCGGCTTTTGGTCCACAGCACTTGCGCGTGAACAGTGCGCGGGACGGTTACACGAACCATGGCGCACGGTTTTCCGTAGATGTCTTTTACCAATGCATAAGCCCTCATGAAGCGGTGGTTGAGCGGCAGAACAACCGAATCGGCCCCCAAAAGCTGTGGGGCTACCTGCTGTAGGTCGGCGGATGATAAACCGGCGGCAGGCCATGGATTTGTGTGAACATCCATGCGGGTTTTCCTGCGTATCTGCACAACGATCGGCGTGCCAAGATGCCTTCCCATTACCAAAGCGCCGCGTATGGGGCCTTTGCGCAAGCTTGTGGTTATGGGCCTTGAGGCAACAGCAAGGAGCCCTTCGGGTGTTGCAACAATCCCGCAAACGCGGCTGTTGACTGATTTGTGGTTAACGAGTTTACTGCCGCGCTTTAAGTGTTTGAGGACTGTCGGAGGGGGATCGCTCAGCTTGCCCTGCTTTTCATCAAAAGATTTGGCGTATACAACTGCGCCGTCGCCTCGAACGAAAGCCATGAAATTCAGCTTGTTTATCGCGTAGATGTCGGGCGGAAGGTTGGATTGGATGTATTGGCGGTTTGGGTTTTGCACAAATCGGTAGGAGTCGTCCCGGGCGGCCCAATTCGCGGAGATGCTGTCCAGTTTTTCAAACTCGTCGTGGAGAGCTTCGACGGCTTGCTTAAGCTTGAGCCTGCATTCCTGCAGTTCGATCTTGGCAAAGCCGTTTTCTACCACGGTGCTGGATGCCCAGAAAAGAACCCACAAGGAGAGGGCCATAACTGCTGTTATCACTAGTGCGATCTTGGCTCGGACGGACATTTGTATGCCTCCTCAGAACCAGTGCGGGTGCTGGATGCGTGCAAGCTTGTTGCTTCAGATACTATCCCGCAGAAATATCGACCGAATTCGCAGTTTACATAAGTACCTCAGCTGTCTGATTTGTTCGAAGGAGCGCTCTTCGCGGTTGTCGAAAGGCAGTGCGGGTGGTTTACTGCGGAACAGCGGCGTTCAATTAGCCGTTGTGTGCTTGTCAAAACTTTTTGAAGGGACGGGTTTGAGGCATGAGTTCTCAACAGCCCGATTACAAGATGGCGGTTGTTGGCGGCGGTAGTGGGTTTGTGCTTTGCGTTCTTCAGGGGATTGCGGAGCACGCTGAGCGCTGGCGAGGTGCGGGTTTGAATGTCCTTGTTTCGCTGTTCGACATTCGCCCCGAAGCCGCACAGCGTTGGGTTGCTTACGGCGATTTGGTTGCCAGAAAGCTCGGTCTTCCGCTCAAGGTGGAGTGCAGTGATTCCCGCGAACAGGCTCTTGCCGATGCCGATGTTGTTATGTTTTCCGTTGGCTTTCGCGAAGCCGCGGAGCTGGCGGAGCAGATGCGCCAGCGCTTTGGTTTTGATCCGCATTCCATACATGACGGTCCGCCCGCTTTTGCGTTTTCCGCCAAAGTGTGGCCGTTCTGTGCCGAGTTGTCTGAAGAGATCGCGAGGTTGGCCCCAAGCTCGCTTACGCTTGTTTTGCCCAATCCAACGGATGTGCTTGCCGAGGCGATGGGCAGATACAGCGGGATTGACGCTGTGGGTTTCTGCGTTGAGGTTGAGCACCTGCGCGATCATTTGGCTTTCTATTTTGGATATTCCACAGATGAAATCGTGCTTCACCATGCCGGCGTGAACCACGACGGTTGGATACTGCAGTTCACCATTCGGGGAGAAGACGGTTATGCGCTTCTGCATGAGGGGATTCTAGCCCTGCCGGACCATCCGCAGTTCCATCCGGGGAACTTCGGGATGGTGGCTATCTACCGCGCCACCGGTTACCTCCGCTCTTCGGCTTATCACAATTGGCCACTGCAAGCTCCGCGCTACGAAGGGCCGCGGACCTGGGAGGAGTTTGCGGTTTCCGCCGAAGACAGGAGATCCGCTTTGGAGCGTGCTGTTGCTGTAGGCGAGCTGTTGAGCGTCCCTGCCGATCTGCACCCAGAGCGCCAGATTGTGAAGTATTTGGGCACGGGCAGGGCTGTTTCGCGCCTGATGCTGGCTCGGGCGACCGGCTCACCCGAGGTTGTTCCGCTTCAGGTGCCGAACGCAGGCGCGGTTGCCAACTTTCCGTCGGATGTTCGGGTGGAGGTGCCGGCTGTGGTTATGAAATCGGGAGCTACCCCTATGGCGGTCGGCGAGGTGCCGGAGTGGCTTGGCGGTACAACAAGGCTTCTTGCTCTGCAGAGAAAGCTCCACGCGGAGTACCTGATTTCCGGGAGCAAAGACAGTTTGGTTCAGGCCTTGTTGACACTCCCCACGGTGGCCCCTATAAATGTGCTTATGGAATATGCCGACGTGGTACACGGTCTGCGCAGGTGAAGGGCCGGGTTGGAAAGCAGTGTCATGCGTGAAGCCTACAGCGTTGATGCCTTGGCAAATTTGATCTTGGAATGGCTGCGCGATGAGGATGTTGAGCAGATAACCTTCGCAAGCGCGGCTCCGGACTCGCGTGCGCCTGTTGCGGTTGTGAGAAGCGACGGGGATGTTCGCTTTGAGGGGTTGAGTGCAGAAGAGGATGCCATGTTGTCCGACCCGGAGTCGCTTGTTAGGCATCTTCTTAACCAGGGTCTCACTCTGGTTTCAGCGCGAACGTCTTCCACCGTTACACGGGTGGAGCTCGTTGAGGGCAGACTGAAACTGCGGCGAGAGGCTCTGCACGCGGTTGAGGAAGCCTTTCCCAAAGCCGAAGAGCAAACCGGCCCTGTGTGTTTGCCTCAGGCTCATGCTTTACTGCATGCCATCGGCATTGCAACCCAGGACGGACGCATACGCGCCGATAGGGCTAGGAAATACGCCCAGGTTAACAGATTTGTGGACCTTGTGTCTGACTATATTGCTGAGATAAGCGCAAAGCGGCCCATTCATATTTTGGATGCGGGTTGCGGCAAGTCTTATCTCTCTTTTGTGTTGTATTACTACCTCCGCGAGGTGCTTCAACGCGACTGCTACATTGTTGGGATTGATGTGAACCCCGACCGCGTGCGGGACGCAGAGCAGATTCGGCAGAAGCTTGGCTACGAGCATATGGAATTTCGGTGTGGCTCCATAAAGAGCTACCGCCCAAAACAGCCTTTGGACATGCTGCTTAGTCTGCACGCCTGCGACACCGCCACCGATGAGGCGATAGCGGTTGGCCTTTCCTTGAGCGCTAGGCTGATCTTCCTTGTGCCGTGCTGTCAGCACGAACTGCTTTCGCAGATAAAGGATAACCCACTGCGGTCTATCACGCGACATCCGATTTACCGCGCCAGACTTGCGGACCTGCTTACGGATGCACTGCGCACGTGTGCGCTAGAGGCCGCCGGGTACGAGGTAAGCGTTGTGGAGTACGTATCTCCACTGGATACACCGAAGAACCTGATGATTAGGGCGAAGAAGGTGGGCGGGCGCAACCCGGCGGCTTTGGCGCGGTACCGCGAGCTGACAGCCATGTTCGGCGTGTCTCCATCGCTTCAGGAGATGGTTCCTTGGCTCAAGGAGGGATCTTTGAGGGGCCGTTAGGCAAGAGTTTACCGAAAGTTTTGATAAACTTGGAGGGAGAGCTTTCCGTTTGTGTTTGCCGTTAGCAAGGCAGTGGTTACAGCCGCAGGTTTGGGGACTAGGATGCGCCCGCTGACGTGCGCTGTGCAGAAAGAGCTGCTGCCGCTGGGTACGAAACCGGTTCTGCACAGGGTTTTGGATGAAATCGCCGCGGCCGGGCTAACGGATGTTGCTGTTGTGATCAGCCCCCGCAGGCCAGCCGTGAGGGAGTATCTGGAGAGCCAGGAACTTCCTCTGCGCATCACTTTTGTGTACCAGATTGCACTGCACGGGCTGGGAGATGCTGTGCGCTGTGCCCGATACTTCGTCGAAGATCGTCCGTTTCTGGTCGCCCTTGGGGACTGTTTAATTTGGTCTGAGCGTTTGGGCAGGCCGGTTCGCAGGTTGATAGAGGCGGCCGAGGAGCTTGGGCGTTCTTGCGTTTTGTGCGAGGACGTTCCGTCGAGCGAGGTGTCGAAATACGGTGTGCTGGTTCCTTCGGGAACTGGGGAGCGGTTCGAGATTTTGGACGTGGTGGAGAAGCCGGCTCCGGATTCGGCTCCGAGCAACACGGTGATCGCCGGCAGGTATGTGTTTACGCCGGATCTCTTTCGGTATTTGGACTGCGCGACGATTGATGGGAAAGGGGAGCTTCTGCTCTCTGACGCAGTGCGACTTATGGTGCGGGACGGTGTGCCCTGCACAGGAGTGCGTCTTGCGGACGGTGAACATCGTGTTGATATAGGTGGTCTTAAGTCTTACTTAGAAGCGTTTAAGCTTTATGCGGATGTTGATGCGGCCTTTTGTGGATAGCACCTGCTGGAAAAGGCAGGTGAGGATTGAGCGAACGGAGGGTTAAACGTGAAGGCAGTGGTTACCGGAGGTGCCGGATTTATCGGTTCTCATTTGTGCGAGGCTCTGCTGTCGGCCGGGTATGAGGTGGTGTGTGTGGATAATCTTCTTACCGGAGACCGTAGTAACATAGCTCATTTGGAAGGCCGGCGGGACTTTCGATTTTTACAGCATGATGTGGTGGAGCCGCTGTTTATTGAGGGGGATTTGTACTTCCACCTGGCGAGTCCTGCCAGTCCGGTGGGCTTCAGGACTTATCCGGTGGAAACTCTTTTGGTGAACTCTATTGGGACGCGAAACCTGCTGGAGTGTGCGCGCAAGGTTGGGGGCAAGTTCCTGATGGCGTCCACGTCCGAAGCTTATGGAGACCCGCTTGTGCATCCGCAGTCTGAGGATTACTGGGGGAATGTGAATCCGGTTGGAGTGCGTGCCTGCTACGATGAAAGCAAGCGGTTTGGCGAAGCGATAACCATGGAGTATGTCCGCACGTATGGTTTGGATGCCCGCATCATTCGGATTTTTAACACCTACGGACCGAGGAATAAAGCGGATGACGGCCGCGTTGTCCCCACTTTTATTTCGCAGGCCCTTAGGGGAGAGCCGATCACTGTTTACGGAGACGGCTCTCAGACTCGCAGTTTCTGCTACGTTTCGGATTTGGTAGAGGGTATAATGCTTGCCATGCTTACCTCCGGAACCAAGGGCGAGGTGATCAACCTTGGCAACCCAGCTGAGTACACCATACTGCAGTTCGCGGAGCTTATAAAGATGCTCTGCGATTCGCCGTCGCCAGTGCAGTTACTGCCGCTTCCTCCTTCCAGGCAGGGTGATCCGATGCGGCGCAGGCCGGACATCAGCAAGGCAAGAAGACTGCTCGGCTGGGCGCCAAAAGTTCCCGTGGAGGAGGGTTTGAGGCGCACAGTTGAGTGGTATAAGCAACAAGGGATATTTTGATTCCGCTTGCCAGCTCGGCCTATCTTCGCCCGTATGTTGGCGTTTTTGAGCGGCCGCGGATGCCAAACGCCGGTATCTGCCGAATGCGCACGCCTTCTCGCTTAGCTTGGAGCGGTTTTTCCCGGCCAGTGAAACAAAGGTTGCAGTGTTGAGCTTTGCTGTTATTGGTTGGGTTTGGGCTTCTTAAAAGTCTCCGTTGGCTTTTTGCTCGTTTTTAAAAAGGGGACTCTTGTTCTTGAAGCTTTATAAGGGGGGATGTAAATGTACGCAGTGATAATGGCAGGAGGGTCCGGCACGCGTTTGTGGCCGATTTCGCGGGAGTCGCGCCCAAAACAGCTTCACGCTTTGGTAACGGACAAGCCCATGGTCCGCGAAACCGTTGACCGCTTGGTGCCGCTTGTCAGCCTGGATGATGTGTTTGTGATAACCAGCGCGGCTCACCGCTCGCAGGTGTGCGAACTGCTTGCGGATGTGCCGAGTGAGAACATTGTTGGAGAACCTTTCCCTTTGGGAACCACACTGGCGGTGGGACTGGCGGCGGTTATGGTTGCCAAGCGGGATCCCCAGGCGACGATGCTGGTGGCCTGGTCCGACAGCCACATATCCGAGCCGGAGAACTATTTTGCGTCTTTGCTGTTGGCTTCCCGCGCCTGCCAGGTTGCTGACGGTGTTATCATCGGTGTTAAGCCCACGTTTCCGGCCACCGGCTACGGCTACATCCTGATGGGCGACGAGGTTGTGGAACTGCACCCAGAGCGCGTGTATTGGATTGATCGCTTCATCGAGAAGCCGGATTTGGAGACCGCAAAGCGTTTTGTTAGGCGGTGGGGGTATCTTTGGAACCCGGGTATATCTGTGTGGCGCGTGGATAAACTGCTCGGCCTGTATGAGCGCCTGCGCCCGAATGACTACAAGGCTTTGATGGCTGTTCAGCCTTATCTAAACACGCCCGAGCAGAACGATGTTATTACCAGAGAGCTCGGCGGTTTGGAGAAAATAGCCATCGATTATGCTATATATGAAAAGGCCGAGCGGCTTGCTGTGGTGCCCGCCGATCTCGGATGGTCCGACATAGGTACATGGGCGTCTCTTAAAGACGCGCTGGAGAACAACTGCGGGACCAACTACGTGCGCGGCGACCATGTTGGTCTGTTTACCGAAAATTGCTTGGTGTTGGGCCGCGACCGCTTAATAGCAACCCTTGGGGTTTCGGATTTGGTCATCGTTGACGCCGGCGATTGCATTCTGGTGGCCCACCGCGACCGCTCGCAAGAGGTGAAGGACCTGGTGGAACTTCTTAGGAAATGCGGCAAGGAGCAGTATCTCTGATTTGGGCTCTTTTGCGCCAGTGGGAGCTTGCTTTTGGCGGGGCTGTGGCGGCGGTACTGCTGTTTGCCGCCGTTGCCGCTCCGTGGATTGCCCCGTACCATTATGCCGTTCAGGATACGCGCCCTGGGCATCAGAACGCTCCGCCGTCGGCGGCGCATCTGCTCGGAACAGACGATCTGGGGCGCGATGTGTTCAGCAGACTGCTTTACGGCGCCAGAGTATCTCTGGCCGTTGCTTTTGGGGTTCAGATTCTGGATCTTCTGGTGGGGATGACGCTTGGTCTTCTGTCGGGTTACTACGGGGGCAGGCTGGATCAGGTTCTAATGCGCATTACCGACGCGATGTTCGCATTTCCGGACCTGCTTTTGGCGATTCTGATAATGGCGATAGCGCCTCCGAGCCTGCTGAACGTTTTTGTGGCGCTGGGGGTTGTAAGTTGGCCGTCGATGGCTAGGTTGGTGCGCGGACAAACCATGGCACTGTGCAGTCGGGAGTTTGTCGAAGCTGCGCGTGCGTTGGGGGCGTCGGATGCGCGCATTATATTCCGGCACATCCTGCCGAACCTTTTGGGGCCTGTTGCCGTTGCGGTAGCTACCGGCACTGCCTCGGTCATCTTGGCAGAATCCACCCTCAGCTTCTTAGGTATAGGCGTACAGCCGCCCTATCCATCTTGGGGTTCGATGATAAGCACCGGCATGGCATCTTTCCGCAGTTATCCCCTCCAGGTGATCATCCCTGCAGTTACGCTTGCAACTGCTGTGCTGGCGTTTAACCTCCTCGCCGACGGTCTGCGGGACCGCTTGGACCCGAAAATGCGCGGTGTGTAATGGTGTCCCCTCTGCTTGTTGTAGAAGACCTGCATGTTTTGTTCCGCACACCTGCCGGTGTGGTGCACGCGGTGAATGGGGTTAGCTTCGAGCTGACCCAAGGCGAGGCTTTGGGCTTGGTCGGTGAGTCTGGGTGCGGGAAGAGCGTTACGGCGCTTTCTGTTGTGCGGCTGTTGCCCATGCCTCCTGCCGAGATAACGTGCGGCTCGATAAGATTCGACGGAGAAGAGCTTTTAAAGGCGTCCCAAAGCAGGATGCGCCAAATCCGCGGCGGCGAGATCGCCATGGTGTTCCAGGATCCTATGACCTCGCTGAACCCGGTTATGAGTGTGGGAAGCCAAATTGCAGAGGCGCTTTTGCTTCATAGGACGCGCAGTCGAAAGGAGGCATGGGAGCTCGCCGTTGAAGCTTTGGAGCGCGTGCATATACCAGATGCTGCCCATCGGGCGCACGATTATCCGCACACATTCAGCGGAGGCATGCGCCAGCGGGTTATGCTGGCAATGGCCGTTGCATCCAGGCCGCGGCTGTTGATCGCCGATGAGCCTACAACTGCTTTGGACGTTACGCTTCAAGCGGAGATACTTGAACTTCTGCAGGAGCTGAAGAGCGAGTACGAGCTTTCCGTTGTGCTTATAACGCACGATTTGGCGGTGGTGTCTCAATTCTGCGATACAGTTGCCGTTATGTATGCCGGAAAGATAGTGGAGCAGGCTCCAAGCGAAATGCTGTTTAGGTCTCCCATGCATCCCTACACGGTTGGGCTTCTTGAGTCGCTTCCGGAGGCTGCTTTCCGCCGGGGAGGTGTGGGTAAGGGGGCCAGCAGGATGTCTTCCATACCAGGTGCTCCGCCCGATTCCACGTGCATTCCGCCCGGCTGTGCTTTTCATCCGCGCTGTAAGCATGCAGTGGATGTATGTAGTGTTTTGGAGCCACCAACGTTTCAGACGGCGCCGAAGAGATATGTGCGGTGCTGGCTTTATGCGCCGGAGTCCGGAGGGTAAGATGTTTGCGAGGCGCGTCTATTTTTGGGAAAATTTAACCGAGTGTGATTACCGGTGTTCAGTTTGGTGCGGTAGGTATTTGCGCTTCGGTGTCGTATAAGATTAACAGCCGGAGGTAGTCTTATGAACCCTAGAAATGCCAGAATTGTTCTTTTGACAGTTGCGGCGGTAGCAGTGTTGTTGATCGGCCGGGCGTGGCTTCGGGCCAGGAACAACTACCGCATGCTGATGGATATGCAGAGCAAGGATCCCGCGGTTAGGCTTGCCGCGGTTAAAGGCCTTATGCCTCCAGAGCGGCTGGTGGATATCGTTTTGGCTTATCCGATGCGCATCGTGGAGAAGAAGACCGAGACAGGGCGCCGCTTGGAGGTTCTTGAGGCAGACAACAGTGTGAGAATTGCCGCCGTTGGTGCGGTTGCCGAAGCGGCCAAAGATCCATCTCTTCAAAAAGACTGCATCAAAGCGCTGATAGGCCTTTTGAAGAGCGTGGACCGCGAGGCAACTGACCCATCTCAGAAGGTTAAGGACGCCGAGAAAGCTCCTAGGGAGAAGGCATGGAAGCATCTTGGGGCTATCGGTGAGCCTGCGATACCGTACCTTCTGGAGGCGCTCCGAGATCCAAGCGGGAGCGTGCGCGATGGGGCTGTGGAGGCATTGGGCATAATCGGTACTCCGACGTTGCCCGGGCTGCTGGTTGCTTTTCGGGATAGGGACCGCAGGGACAAGGCTTGGGCGGCTTTGGATAAGCTGAAAAGGCCGGCGGTTGAACCGCTTATCCCGCTTCTGAAAACCCGCATCCCCAAGGATGAGGGCTTCCCGGTAAGTGTTGCATCCCTTTTGGGAAGCATCGACGATCCGCGGGCTGTGCCGGAGCTTCTTGAGCAGATGAACGATGTGAAGGTTCCGGGTCTGCGTCGGCAGGTTGTGCGCAGTTTAACCGCTATAGCCGACAATCGGGCCACCATGCCTGTGCTGAAGCTTTCCTATGAAGACCCGCAGATGGTGCTGGAGTGTATAACTGCTTTCGGCGAGTTTAAAGATCCGCGAGCCGTCCCCAGGCTGGTTGAGCTGCTCAGTCATTTGGATGCGGAAGTGCCGCCCGCGGCTGTTGGCGCACTGCACAAGATCGGTTCGGCATCTATTCCGGCGCTGTTGGTTGCCGCGAAGGACCGCGATGTTCAGCGCAGAGCAAACGCCATTTTGGCCTTGGGAGCAATTGGCGGCCCGCAAACGGTGCCGGTTTTGATGTCGGCTGTGGGAGATCCGAACCCGGAAGTGAGATATGCGGCTGTGGTGGGCCTCGGGAAGCTTAAGGGGAACGACGCGGTTCGTGCTACTCCACTGCTGGTAGCTCGGTTCCGAGACGAGGGCAAGATAGCCAGCGCGGCGGCGGACTCCGTGCTTTCCCTAGTTGAGAACATGCCCGATGAGCAGACTGGGTTGGTTTCTGCAATCCTCAAGCCGCTTGTGGACGCCATCGGCTCTCCGAACGGCGATTTAACATCCGTTTATTACGCCTCTCGCGTTTTGGCGCGGATAGGAGAAAAGGCTGTGCCCGTTTTGAGGTCAGAGCTTAGAAGCCCATCTCCGTGGCGACGCAAGTGGGCGGCGCTTACGCTGGGAGATATGGCCGACAAGCTTGCGGCGCAGAAAGCCGCATCCGATTTGCGCGGCCTGCTTGCGGATAAAGATGCTGATGTTCGGTGGGCGGCCGGCAAGGCTCTGCAAAAGATGGGTTTGGTGCCCCAGCAGGTGGCCGCGGCAAGAGGAATCCGCATTCCGTAAGCTCCGCTCTGCGTTCTTTAACGGGTGTTGTTATCACCAATGTGCGGCTAGTTGTTCTTTTCGTGTTGATTAAAACATACCCATGGGGGTATAATGAAAATGGCAGTTGCCGCAAAATGTTGGGCGAGACTTCCCAGCGTACAAAATGAAAAGATTTAGGAGGGTGAAACAATGAGCAAGGCTTTGGAAGTAAGCGAGGCAACCTTCGACAGGGAGGTTCTTCAGTCGGATACTCCGGTCCTGGTTGACTTTTGGGCTCCTTGGTGCGGACCGTGCAGAATGATAGCACCAACAGTGGAGAAGATAGCCGAGGAGTATGCCGGCAAGCTGAAAGTTGTGAAAATCAACACAGATGACAATCCGGAGTTGGCGGGAAGGTATGGGGTTATGTCCATACCCACTCTGATGCTCTTCGTCGGTGGGAAACCCGTGGATCAGGTGATTGGTGTTCAGCCGAAAGACACCATTACCCAGCGGATCGAACGACATTTGGGAGTTTAGCGTTGAAGTTTAACCTTACTGCCTTTGGGTGCGTCAATAACTAAGGAGGTGCTGTATTGAACGGCCCAGAAGCCCGGTGTGGGCTTGAGAAAAGTTAGCCTCGGTGGGAGGAGATATGCGGTTGAACCTGGTTCGTTTGCTGGCATTGGTTGGTTTGCTAGCTGTTCCAGTTGTTGGTACTGCAGAGCCGCCACCGATAGAGGCGTTTGTTGTGCCCGGACTCCAGGACCTGCAGTTTACTGTTCAAGTGAAATTTTCCGACGCCAAAGCCCTAACGAAGGTTGGTAGGGACTTTGCCAACTCTTACCGCGTGAAAAACATGAGAGTTGTTTACAAAGATCCAGGCATGATGCGTACGGAGCTCAAAGCAGGTCCGCTCACGATGGTTTATATAATGAACGGCAACCAAAAAAGTTGGGCTGTAGGTGCGATCAAAGGCAGTAAGGACGTAAGCAAGAAACCCACCCAGAAGCAAGGGTTGATGGATTTTGGATTGCTGACAAAAGCCCAGTTGGCCGACTACAACTCCAGGTTTGTGCGAACGGAGAGGGTGGGCGGTGTTGTGGCATATGTTTACGAACTGCGCTTTAAAGAACCAACGGAAAATGTGCGCCGCTTGGTATGGGTAGATCCAGAGAAGAAAATCCTGCTGAAGCGGCGGGTTTTCGGGCGCGACGACCGCCTCAAGGTGGAGTACAGGTATGAGGCTCCCAAGCTGGTTGCGGGATCCATTTGGGTGCCTACGGTTATAAAGGTGTACAACGCAGAAGGACAGTTGGGCGCGGTAAGTGATATGATGGTCGTCAAGGTTAACGCTGGAGTTTCAAATGACGAATTCCGCGTCTAAGCGGGGGTTCCGCCAGAGCAGGAGGCTTTTCACAGCCTCCAGCTCTTTTCTTTTTGTGCCAAATTGGAACAGGAGCCGTTTCTTAACGGAACGGGATAGGCGCCAACCACTTCGATGCGGATTCTCGTTCGGGCCCAATTTGCGGTCTTTGCGGCCTTTATTTTGCTGTTTCCACCTTTTTGCGGATGGAAAAAGCCCCTATTTTCTCGGTTTTTGGGGGTTTTAAGCTGAAACCGCGGTTCCAGGCACGCAAATTGCGTGGTTTCGGAAAAGCGCAGAGGAACCGCGTTTCAGCGGCCTCCGCGGGTAAGCGTTCGATTACGGCAACTACAATGTTGCTCGGTAAGGGAGATAAAATGCGTGCTGCCATGGAAGCCGTGGAGCTTGTAGATATCTTGGAACGCGATGATGAATACCTCAGCCAACAAGAAGTTTTGGCAAGCCAACACAGACCGATTGAACGCCAAAACTTCTTGCAAGAAGTTTTGCTAAACAAGCGGGAGCCAATTGAACAGCAAAGCATTTTGGATGATAATGAGGCCGAATCCCCTGTTTTCGAAGATGGAGACCCTGAGGTTGAAGGGCGTCTGTCCGAAAAAGAGGAAAAAACCCGCCGTCTCCCAAGTTCGGTTAAGAGCTTCTTCAAACGCGCCGGGCAGTACAGGCTTCTCACCCTCGAGGAAGAGTTGGAGTTGGGGCGTAGGGTGAAGCAGGGGGACCCCGTCGCCAGGAGGATTTTGATAGAGTCTAACTTGCGCTTGGTGGTAAGCATAGCCCTGCGGTATGCATCGCCCCGGTTGCCCCTGGAAGATGCTCTGCAGGAGGGCTGCATTGGGCTTATACAAGCTGTTGAGAAGTACGACTACACAAAGGGTTTCCGATTCAGCACTTACGCCACTTGGTGGATCTGGCAGGCTATTACGAGAGCTTTAGGTGAGAAGGGAAGGACCATACGCCTGCCTCTGGATGTTTTGGGATTGGTGAGAAAGTTGGAGTACGCTGCAGACGCACTCACCCAAACCTTGGGTAGGCCTCCAACCCCCTCTGAGCTTGCTGATGCTTTGGGGATGTCGGAATCTCGGGTTTGCGTTCTGCTTCGGGCAACCGCAGATCCTATTTCGCTGGAAACTCCCGTCGGAGAGGACGACGTTACAATTGCAGATATGGTTGCTTCGCAGGAACCGTTGGTTTCTGAAACTGTTGTGCGCCGATTGATTAAGCATGAAGAGGTGGAGGCCATGCTCCAAAGGCTGTCTCCGAGGGAGCGCGAGGTTCTGGAACTGCGGTACGGCCTGAAGGGCGGAAGGCCTTTAACCCTGAAGGAAGTGGCCAACCGCTTCCGCGTAAGCCGCGAACGAATCCGTCAAATTGAAAACCAAGCTATAGACCGCCTGCGAAGCAGTGCGTTCCGCTTTAAGAAAGATGAGTGAGCGTGTTGGGTGCCTTCACCAGCTGGTGGTGAGCGGTTTTTGATAGAACAGCCAACGCCGATGGTTCGGTGTTGGCTGTTTTTGCTTCGCGGGATTGTGTGCGAGAGCTGTACCAGGGTGTTCCCCTGCTTAAGGAGTTTTATAGAGAGGTAGTTTTGCGGCTTACGTGGTATACTTACTCTGCGGAAAGTTTAGTATTCGAGCAGGATAGGCAGGCTTATGATATCCACAAACATAACTCAAATGCATTTAGCCCGGAAAGGGGCCGTAACCGACCAGATGCGGGCGGTGGCCAAGCAGGAGGGTTTGGACCCCGAGTTTGTTCGCTCGGAGGTTGCCCGCGGCCGCATGATAATTCCCTGTAACATCAACCACAGCTCCTTGAAGCCGGTCGGCATAGGAATAAACTGCCGCTGTAAGGTCAATGCCAACATCGGCAGTTCGCCAATTGCCTGCGACCCAGAAGCGGAACTGCGTAAGTTGGAAGTTGCGCTTAAGTATGGAGCCGATACCGTAATGGATTTGAGCACCGGCGGCGATATCAACGCTATTCGAAAGGCAGTAATCGCCAACAGCCCTGTTCCGATTGGCACGGTGCCGATTTACCAGGCATTTGCAAACGCCGGCAGCGTTGTTAATCTGACGGTTGACGATCTTTTGGGCGTTGTTGAGCTTCAGGCCCAGCAAGGCGTGGACTACATGACCATACACGCCGGCATTCTCCGGGAGTTTCTGCCGCTTGTTCGGAAGCGCGTCACGGGCATAGTAAGCCGCGGCGGCTCCATCCTTGCATGTTGGATGACGGTTCACCAACAGCAAAATCCCTTCTACACCTACTTCGATAAACTGCTGGATATATGCGCGCGCTACGATGTGACGATAAGCTTGGGTGACGGCCTTCGCCCTGGGTGCTTGGCTGATGCCAGCGACGAAGCGCAGTTCGCGGAGCTGGAGGTTTTGGGGGAACTCACACGAAGGGCTTGGGAGAAAGATGTTCAGGTTATGGTTGAAGGTCCGGGACACGTTCCCCTTGACCAAATACCCATGAATGTGCAGAAGCAGATGGAGATATGCAACGAGGCACCGTTCTACGTGCTTGGGCCGCTGGTTACCGACGTTGCCCCGGGCTACGACCACATAACGGCGGCCATCGGAGCCGCGGTGGCTGGGTTTGCCGGCGCTTCGATGATCTGCTATGTAACACCGAAGGAGCACTTGGGCTTGCCGGATCTGGAGGATGTGAAGCAGGGGTTGATAGCAGCCAGAATTGCCGCCCACGCGGCGGATGTGGCGCGCAACCGGCCCGGTGCACGCCGCTGGGACGACGAGCTGTCGCGCGCCAGGTTTGCGTTTCAATGGGAGCGCCAGTTCGAGCTGGCCATTGATCCGGAGACCGCGAGAAGCGTGCGTAGGTCATCCCTGCCCGAAGGGGAGTATGAAGGCGGACGGTTCTGCTCTATGTGCGGCCCGGGACTGTGTGCCATGCGCCTCTCTCAGGATGCGGTAGACGCGGGAAAAGAGTAGGTTTTGAAGCGAAGGGCTCCACTTCTTTTTGCGGATGGGAGATGCGAAGTAATGTCTGAATTTTCGCAAATGTCCGGCGGGGCGGCTCAGGCGTCGGTAAAATTCGACGGCGAGCGAAGGCCCAAACCGGGGTGGCTTAAGGTGCGCGCCCCCGGCGGCCCAAACTACCGCCGCTTGGTTAATTTGGTTCGGACGCAGAGGCTTCACACAGTGTGCGAAAGCGCTCGGTGCCCGAACATTGGCGAGTGTTGGGAGCGCGGCACGGCTACCTTCATGATTTTGGGAAACATATGCACGCGGAGCTGTGGGTTCTGCGCCGTTAAGACCGGCAAGCCGACCGAGCTTGACATTTCAGAGCCGGAGCGTGTGGCAGAAGCCGTCAGCCAGATGAATATATCCCATGCGGTTATCACCTCGGTGAACAGAGACGAGTTGAAGGACGGCGGCGCGGAGATCTTCCGGCGAACCATACTGGCAGTCAGGGAACGAGCTCCGCAGGTGACGGTTGAGGTGCTGATTCCGGATTTTAAGGGCAGTCGCGAATCGCTTGCTGCCGTTATGTCCGCAAAGCCGGATGTGCTGAACCACAATGTAGAGACCGTTCCGCGCCTTTACAGGCGGGTTCGTCCTCAGGCCAAGTACCAGCGTTCTCTGCAGATTTTGGAGTGGGCCAAGGAGATGGATCCGGAGGTGCTGACGAAGTCTGGGTTGATGGTTGGCTTGGGTGAGGAGTACGATGAGGTTCTGCAGGTAATGCGCGATTTGGTGGATGTGGGCTGTGATATACTCACCGTTGGCCAGTATTTACAGCCCACCCGCGATCACCTGCCTGTGGAGCGGTACTGGACTCCCGAGGAGTTCGCCGCACTGAGGCGCGATGGGCTTCGTATAGGCTTTCGGCATGTTGAATCTGGGCCGCTGGTTCGCAGTTCATACCATGCCGAAAGCCAAACGGTCCTGCTTCCAAAGAAGCAGACTCTGTGAGCTTTGAAAACAAGAGGGGGCTGGGGTTTTCACTCTTGCTGGTTTCGGCAGAACGATTCGTTTGTCGAAACCTCTTGAAAGCTGAAAGGGGCCTGACCAGTGGGAGTGCGGCTTTGCATTTCTTTGGTGTTGGTGGTTTTGGCTTGTTTGGCTGTGCAGGTGGAGGGTCGGATTGGGCATCGGGAAGTTTTGCCAAACCAAAAGGAATTGATTGAGCGGCAAAATTTTTTGTTGGTGATTGATAACTGCCGTTACTCAAGCAGTGCTTCAGCTGGGCAGGTGTGGACTCCCGTCGCTCCGTCTCCGCCTGTTCAGGCGGCGCGGGACGGTTTGCTTCTACCGTGCCCGTTCACCCAGAAGATCGAGAGAGTTGCGTGGGATCGCCGCTTTTCTTCAGATCTTTCCTCTTATGACTCTTTCACCGTGAAGCTTCAGGTTGACAATCCCTCTGCGGTTAGCTTCTTCACGCTGTACTTCGGAAGCGGCGAGGGGTGGTACGGTGCCTCTTTCCGTGCCTGGGCGTCTGGAAGCGTTCTGCTGTCGCGTTCTTCTTTCGTTTCCGAAGGCCGGCCGAGCGGTTGGAACCGCATAGACCGTGTTCGTTTTTCTGTTTGGAAGGGGGCAGATGTGGACACCCAGGTTAAGCTCAGTGAAATATCCGCGGTCTCCAATCCCGTTGTTGTAATTCGCGGCGACTCCATGTTGCCGCCGGGGCATTCGGAGGCGGATTCGGCGTCTGCGGCGGCTCGCAGGATTGAGAGAATTCTATCTCGGTTTGGTGTGAAGTTCGGGTCTGTTTCCGGCGAGGACGTGGTTTCTGGCGTGCTTGCCGGCAAGAAGGTTCTGGTTATCCCGTACAGCCCCCAGATGCCTGACCAAGCGGCAGAGCAGATTGCGCAGTTTGCATCGCAAGGTGGACGGATATTGGCTTTCTATTCTCTGCATTTAAAGCTTGCGCCGGTGCTCGGCGTTGAGTATGTGAGATACCTGCCGCAGGAGTACGAAGGGCAGTTCGCATTTATAAGGTTTACTGGAGAACCGGTGAAAGGTGCGCCCAGAGAGGTTAATCAGCGCTCTTGGAACATAAGCTTGGTACGGCCGTCTGTTGGCACCAAGGTGCTGGCGGAGTGGTACGATGCCGCAGGTAAACCTACAAGCTACCCTGCCGTAACGGAGGGCTCCGGCGGCATTTATATGTCTCACATCCTTTTGGATGATGATCCTGAACGCAAGGCTCTGATGTTTTTGGCTCTTTTGGGGCGCTTGTGGCCTGATGTGTGGCGCCAAGCCGCGCAGAATTCGGTGGCGCGCATCGGCTGTGTTCTGCCTAGGCTGAAGAGTTATAAAGAGGCCGCGGCGCAGGTGCGCATTTTTGCTAAGCAGTCCGGTCGGCCGCTTCCTTCGAAGGATTTGCAAGCCGCCGAGAGATACCGCAGGCTTGCGCTTTTGAACCTGCGCAACCGTCGGTATCCGGAAGTTTTGGCTTTTGCTAAGGACGCAGACAGTTCGATCTCGCTGGCGTTGCTGCGCACCGTGCCGAGCCGCAGAGGCGAATTCCGGGGCGTATGGTGTCATTCAGCGTTCGGTGTGGAAGGCTGGGATTGGGAGCGGAGCTGTAGGGTTTTGGCCGAAAACGGCTTCACCGATGTACTGCCAAACATGCTTTGGGGCGGGATAGCCTATTACAAGAGCGCGGTCCTTCCGGTTCATCCTTCGGTTTCGGAAAAAGGTGATCAGATCGAGGCGTGCCTCAGGGCGGCCCACAAATACGGCTTAAAGGTGCATGTTTGGAAGGTGAACTGGAACCTGACCGGTGCCCCAACCGAATTTGTTAGGGAACTGCGCGCTCAGGACAGAACCCAGGTGGCCCGAGATGGCTCTCCGGTGAATTGGCTTTGCCCATCGCATCCCGAGAATCGGAAGCTTGAGCGGGACTCTATGCTTGAAGTAGTGCGCAACTATCCAGTTGATGGAATCCATTTCGACTATATACGCTATCCGGACAGCAGGTCGTGCTTCTGCGATGGGTGTCGGGAGCGGTTCCAACAGCAGTGCGGAGTCCGTGTGGCCAAGTGGCCGGATGACGTGATAAGCGGCCCGTTTGCGGAAACCTTCTCCCAATGGAGGCGCGACCAGATAACCCGCCTCGTTGAGGAGGTAAGTCGGGAAGCCAGGCGGATTAGGCCAGGTATTCTCGTTTCAGCCGCTGTGTTCGGCAATTATCCAGCCTGCAGGGACTCTGTGGGCCAAGATTGGCTTGAATGGGTGCGGAAGGGGCTGTTGGACTTTGTTTGCCCCATGGATTACACGCCGGACCGAGACGCTTTTGAAGATTTGGTTCGCAGACAGTTAGAGCTTGTTGGGGGGCAGGTTCCGGTGTACCCGGGTATAGGGGCTTCTTGGCCGGAGGTGCTTCTGCCCCTGCAGGTGGCGGATCAGATTCTTGCCGCAAGGCACTGGGGCGCTAAAGGATTTATGATTTTCAACTACGATTCGAACCTTGCTCAGGCGGTTTTGCCGATGCTTCATCTCGGGGCGACCAAGGATCGGTAGGGTTTGCGGTGCTGGGTTGTTCTGAAATGCGCGGCACCCTTCAAGAGGTTTTGATGCTCAGTTAATTCTTGTTTGTCAAATCTTGCAGGAAGTTTTGATAGTCCTTTCTTGTTTGTCAAAACTTCTTGCTTAGGCAGAGGGTGAGGGTAAGAATATGGCACAAGTGAAGGTTGGAATTGTCGGCGCTGTGGGGCGCGGTGGTAGTTACGTACCCTTGTTTCAGAGTTTTCCTGAGGCGCGTGTTGAAGCGTTGTGCGACATCAACGAAGAGGGTTTGAAGGCCGCGGCGGCTAGGTTCGGCGTTGAGAAAACCTTTACAAGCTACGAGGAGATGCTGGAGCAGTGCCAGCTGGATGCTGTGGTTGTTGGCACCCCAATGCCGTACCATGCGGCGCAGTCAATGGCGGCGCTTGAAAGGGGTATCCACGTTTTGAGCGAGGTGCCCGCGGTTGTGTCTATGAGTGAAGCCGAGCAGTTGGTGAAAACGTGTCGGAGAAGCCGCGCCGTCTATATGATGGCTGAAAACTACTGCTACACCCGCGAGAATGTTCTTGTGCGCGAGATAGCCAGGGCTGGGCTGTTCGGCGAGATGTACTTTGCTGAGGGAGAGTATATTCACGAGGTTAAAGAGCTGAATGAAATCACTCCGTGGAGGAGGGTGTGGCAGACCGGCATTAACGGCAACACATATCCAACGCACAGCCTCGGTCCGATTCTGCAGTGGATGGGCGAGCGAGTGATCAGTGTGTGCTGTGTGGGCACCGGGCACCACTATAAGGATCCCCGGGGCAATTACTACGAGAATGAGGACAGCACTTTCACCCTGTGCCGCACAGAGAAGGGCGGGTTGATCGAGCTTCGCTTAGATATGCTGTCGAACCGACCGCACAACCTGGGGTATTACTCGCTTCAGGGGACTGCCGGATGCTACGAAGCTCCGCGCGGCTTCGGTGACCGGCCGAAGATATGGCTGGCTTCCCGAAGTAACAAGCTGGAATGGTCGGCCCTTTCTGAGTTAGAGGGTGAATTTCTTCCGGAGGAGTACCGAAATCCTCCGGAGGCGGCGAAAAAAGCCGGCCATTGGGGGGCCGACTACATGGTGGTGAAGGAGTTTTTAGAAGTCGTAACCAAGGGGCAGAAGCCAACCATCGGCATTGATGAGGCAATGGACATGACCTTACCCGGTTTGGTGAGCCAGCAGTCCATTGCCCAAGGCTCTATTTGGCTACCGGTGCCGAATTCAAGAGATTGGTAGTTTAGACGACAGCTACCACTCGTACAAGCCGGATTTGCCGAGTTCCCCGGGCCTGCGGCCCACTACCGGCTCGGCAATCGGGATGAATTTTGTGTGGCCGTCGCAGAAAGTTACGTTGTTTCGGTTGGTTGTGCGCTTACCGCGGTCGTGCCATGCATACAGCTCTGCACCGCCCGGC
>JBMFPP010000002.1:0-4340 GCA_049969055.1 Armatimonadota bacterium
CGACCTTAACGTTGCCAGCGACCGCGGCCACCGACTGGTTGAAAAAGTGCCTCACAAGCAGGGGAATGGTGCTTGGGAGCACCAATGTGTCGGCATCAAGGCATACAAGCACTTCCCCGCGCGCGTTCTCGATGGCGCGGTTCAACGCGGCGGCTTTCCCGGAGTTCGGCTGTTTTATAAGGCAAACCCGGGGGTCGTTCCCGAAAACCCTCAATACTTCATCGCCCGTCCCGTCTTGGGAGCCGTCATCAACAACGATTACCTCTAGGTTTTCGTAGTTGCTCTGCAAAATACTGTGGATGGTTCTGGTGATCACCACCCGTTCGTTGTAAGCGGCGATCAGCACACTGACAAACGGACGGTAACCCTCGTCGGTGTGGAAGCCGGGCGCTCGAAGTCTTGATGCAAGCGCAAGCGTTACCACGAACAAAACGCGCCCAACGCCCAGCAGGATGGCCAAAACGAAGAGTGCTGTCAGCAGCGCCTCCACCACAAATGCGGTCCAAAACACAACCTTATCAAACCCCACCAACAGCTTATCCATGTTGACAACGGGCGGCATAACTGCGTCGCGAGGAACTTTAAGAAGCTGGGACACCGTAACGAAGCGGTATCCTTCGTGCAGAAGCTTAGGCACTGCAATTTGCAGAGCCGCAACGGTTGCAGATCGATCTCCTCCACCGTCATGCAGTAGGACGATGTTGGCATGGGTGGAATGCAGGTCCCGCAGAATATCCCCGGCTATCTCCTGGGGTGTGCGCCTCAAGCGCTGTCCGCTTCCCGTCAGCTTCCAAAGATTCCAATCCTGCGGGTCCACCAGCTCGCCAACAACAATGTAGCCCAGCTTTGATGCCCTCAGCACAGGCATCAGCTCCTCACCGCTTACCGGCTCGGCATCAGCGTTGTAAGGGGGGCGAAAAAGCAGTGTGGACCTGCCGATAAGCGCTTCCAACACCCTCTGGGTAGCGTTCAGTTCCAACCTCGCCCGACGGTCTGTTACAGCCGCCATATTTGGGTGCGTGAACGTGTGGTTGCCGATCTCATGGCCCTCGTCCAGCTCACGGCGAATGAGGCTTGGGCAGCGCTCGGCATTCTCGCCTATTACAAAGAAGGTGGCCCGTACGCCGTACTGGCGGAGGGTGCTCAGTATCTTAGGCGTGTAAACAGGATCAGGTCCATCGTCAAAGGTCAAAGCGACCTCGTGCGGTCGGTAGCCGGTTCTCTTCACCAAAAACGAAGATGGGTACCGCAGATAAGACATATCGGTGCATAATCCGGTTGCACTGTCAACAGTGATGCGGCGGCGGCCCTCCTGCGGCAAGGAATGCACAGATAAAATCTCTCCCTCCCCTTCGAACTCGATCTCGTACGGGAAGCGGACTTTTGTTAAACCCTCGGGATTGGGAGGGGTGCGGAGGCGACGGCGGTCCAAAAAGAGCCACAAGCTTGGATCCTCAGAGCCGAGCACCCAGAGAGCGGCGCCCCGAACCCGCATACCGGCGGCAAGCTTCCATTGGTTATACGCCGAAACAGCATCCAGCATCCAAACCTCGTGATCTTGACCGGCGTCGTCCTTGTATTCGAAGGTGGTGTTGAAGGCATCTGGATCGAAGTCCACAACTCTCGCCGGGGGTTCGTCCGGGCGGTAGTCCCGCGCGCGAACCAAAGCGGATTGGTACGTAAGCTCTTCGGCAGGGCCGCCGTTCAGCCTCCAATCGTACGCGTAGTTACCGAGACCCACCACCAACTTGTCCGGCGGTATCAGCCTCGAAGCTCTCTTCAGAAGGCGGTAATACCAGCCGATAGACGCAATCGGCCCCGGTTCTTCCGAAGCACTGTGTTCGTCATACGCCATTAGAACCGCAAAATCGGATGCCTCCGCGGCACGCCGCATCCAAAGGCGCGGGGCATCGGCCTCGATATCCACGCTGAGGGACAGCCTGGCTTTGTGAAGCAGTTTACTCAGCAGATGCACAAAGCCCAAAAGGCGTGCGTAATCCTGCGGGTACAAATTTTCCAAATCCAGGTTCAAGCCGTCGTAGCTGTTGCGGACGAGCCAGTGGCAGATATCCTCAGCAACATGCATCTGGTTCCTAGGTGAAGCCAGCAGTTTGTGAACACGAACAGGGTCAAACCGAGCGCCTTCTGCGTTATTCAAAATAGGACAGATCTTGAGGTGGTGCAGTCTGGCAATTTTGACCACCTCCAAGTTGCGGGGCGTAACCCTCGGGTCCCAATCGCTGAGGTTTAGCCCGTTTCCCTGAGGGCTTAGGTGGAGCCATTCCGGCATAACATGCGTAAGTCTTCCTGCGTTGGCACGGAGCGAGTTAATGCCGGTTTCCTGCCACGGAGCGTAGAAAGCCGCAACGATGCCGCCGCGGTCCGGCGGACGAACTTGGGGCAAACGTGCGCGCTCCGCAGCGATTTCGCGCCAAAGCGCAACCCTAGAGCGATGCAGGAGGAAGCGTTTAAGATGCAAACTGCGCTGAGGCACCAATGCCAATCCCGAACGTATGAACTGCTGATCCTCGCGCCCAGAACTCGGAAGCCCTGGAAGAAACGGTATAACCAGCAAGCTGAGCACAAAAAGCGTGGTTGCGAAAGCGCAAAACAACCCCAATGCAACGGCAAGCCACCCAACCAAATGCCTGCGCTGACCTGTGGGGTCGTAGAATACCGGGCGGATTTCCATTTATCTATGCCTGTGGGATACTTCGAGCTCCAGAAGTTCCGGCACGGTGACAAACCTATAGCCCTGTTTGAGCAAAGCCTCTATGATGAGAGGCAGTGCGGCCACATCCTTCCATCGGGTTTTGAAAGTGCCATCATGGGCCAGGATAATGGCTCCTGGGCGAACTCGCTTCAAAACCCGCTCCGACATCGCTTTGGGGGTGGGGGCATCGTGGTGATCTGCCGACACAGTCCACAAAATCGTTTTGTAACCTTCCTCCTCTGCAATTGTAACAACGGTGCCGTTAACCAACCCCAGCGGCGGTCGAAACAAGCAGGCGCGCTTTCCGGTCATTCGCTCGATGACTTGCTCGCACATATCCAGCTCTCTGATGATCTGAGCCGGCCTTTCGGCTTCGATATTGCGCGGATGAGTATAAGTGTGGTTTCCTATGGTATGGCCGCGAGCCAGAACCTGCTTAACGATCTGGGGGTACTGCTCCATCCTTCTGCCGATCATGAAGAAGGTGGCTTTCACCCGGTACCTATCCAACACCGCAAGGATTTCAGGGGTGAACGTGGGATGGGGACCGTCGTCAAACGTTAAAGCCACAACCTTTTGGCGGACAGGCACGCTGAATATCACATTACTGCGCTTTGGGGCGCTGGTTTCCCAAAGGCGAACTGCCAAAACGACAGTTGTAACCACCAAAGCAAGCTCAAAAACCGCTCTTGCAAATGAGAGGTATCTCATAACCCATTCTCAACTGCCTCCGCAGTTAAACAAACGGAGAGAAAGTTGGGCGATCAAACTTGCAGTATACTGCTCTGCCCCCTCCAGGGAGAAAAAGCCGCTTTAACTTCGATTGGTATCAAGCCAATTCGACCAACTCGCCCGTTTCCATGTAGAGAATGCGTTCGGCTATGTTGGTGCAGTGATCTGCAACGCGCTCCAAAAAACGGGTAACGAGGAGAAAATACGCCGCCTGCACAACTACTTCAGGGCGCGTCTGCATGGCGGCCAACAGCTCGTCAAACAAGCGGCTGTTCATCGCGTCCACTTGATCGTCGTCTGTTGTGCAGATTCTCTGAACCGCCGTCAAGTCTCTGTCCACAAAAGCGCGAAGCGTATCGTGCACCATCTTCTTGGCGAGCTGGGCCATTCTAGGTATATCAACAAGCGGCTTGAAGTACGGAGCGCCGGAAAGGCGAATGGCAACTTTAGCAATATCAACCGAGTAATCGCCGATGCGCTCCAGGTCGGTTGTGGCCCTCAAAACCGTGCCGATGAGCCGCAGATCCTTGGACATAGGCTGTTGAAGCGCCAGCAGATTCATGCATTCGATCTCTATATCCAAATCAAGTTGATCGGCCTCGTCGTCGCGTGCAATCACCTTGTTGGCCAGAGCAACGTCTTGGTTCACCAGCGCAGTTATAGCGCCATCGAGCATCTCCTCCACTATGCTCCCCAGACGAAGCAGGTTCTGTTCCAGCGTTTTCAACTGGCTTTCGAATGTGCGCCGAATGGTTGGACGTTCCGACATTGTGTCTCCTCTCATCCAAATCGCCCCCGCACGTAATCGTCGGTGCGGGAATCCTTGGGCCGCTCGAAAATATCTCTGGTTAATCCGAACTCCACAAGCTCACCGTTCAAGAAAAAGCCGGTGAAC
>JBMFPP010000002.1:4350-18545 GCA_049969055.1 Armatimonadota bacterium
ACTTGGCAACCCTAGATGCCTGATACATGTTATGCGTTACTATAACCAGGGTGTACTGCTGTTTAAGCTCAAGCATCAGCTCTTCGATGCGGAAGGTGGATATCGGGTCCAGCGCAGAACACGGCTCGTCCATCAAAAGCACTTCCGGCTGAACGGCCAGGGCACGGGCGATGCACAACCGCTGTTGCTGACCGCCTGAAAGCTCCAGCGCGCTACTGCGCAGTTTGTCTTTTACCTCATCCCAAAGAGCCGCCTGGCGCAGGCTCTGCTCTACATGATCGGCCAGCTCTGACTTACTGCACAGTCTGTGCAACCTGAGTCCGTAAGCCACATTGTCGAAGATCGACTTGGGAAATGGGTTGGGCTGTTGAAAAACCATACCGACACGGCGCCGTAGAGCTACCACGTCGACGTTTTTTTTGAAAATTGATTCACCGTCCAGCTTAATATCTCCTTCAACGCGTGCGTTGGGGATAAGATCGTTCATGCGGTTCAGGCACCGCAGAAAAGATGATTTGCCACATCCGGACGGACCTATTAGAGCGGTGATTTCGCGGTCTGCTATGCCAACGGTAATGTTCTTCAAAGCCTGTGAATCTCCATAAAACAGCGAAAGGTTCTCAACCTGAATTTTCGTTCTTATGCGGTCCTGATCGGGGCTGGTAAACCCCATGCCTTCGCGTTTAGCACGGCCGCGCGAAATAACCTCTCCGTTGGTATCTACCATCGTTTCGTTCTCCTCGCTTTCAATCTGAGAACTATAGCCACAATGTTGGTTCCAAAAACCAAAGCGATAAGCACAAGGGCGGTTCCGTACTTTATGGTATCTGGCGCGTTAGTTGCCTGAGTTGCCAGCCCATACAGATGGTAAGGCAGGGCCAAAACCGGATCGAAGATAGACCTGGGAAGCTGAGATAAATAAAAGGCGGCACAGGTGAAAAGTATCGGAGCGGTTTCCCCCGCCGCCCGGCTGATGGCGAGGATGGTTCCAGTGAGAATACCGGGCAGAGCAGTCGGCAGAACCACGCGGCTTACTGTTTGCCACTTGCTGGCCCCCAGCGACGCGCTTGCCTCCCGGAAAGACTGCGGCACCGCACGAAGCGCCTCTTCGGTGGCAGTTATAACTATTGGCAGGACCAATACACTGAGGGTTAAACAGCCGGAAATCAGCGATGTGCCGAACCTCAAGAAGATAACGAAAAGCCCCAGGCCGAACAATCCGTAAACCACGGAGGGCACCCCGGCCAAGTTTACAATTGCCAGCCTGATAAGCCTAAGCGCTTTGCCGGGTCTTGCGTACTCGGTCATAAAAACCGCTCCGCCTATTCCAAGCGGCAGTGCCACAATCACGGTTCCGACCACCAGGTAAAAAGTTCCGACAATTGCGGGAAAGATGCCGCCCTCGGTCATTCCACTGCGCGGCTCCTGCGTAAGAAACTGCCAGCTGACGGCCGGCAGTCCTCGAATCAGCAAAATCAAAAGCACAAAGCCTACGGGAACAATAACAAGAATAGTCACCAGAGTCAGCACAGCAAACGCCAAACGCTCGCGAAGCTTTGCGCTCAACTCCTCTGCCTCCTTACCCTTTGCAGTGAAAGGTCGGCCACCAGATTGATGATGAAAGTGATAATAAAGAGAAGAAGCCCTATAACGAAAAGCGCCTGGTAGTGCTCACCGCCCTGAACCGTTTCACCCATCTCCGCGGCAATGGTAGCCGTCATGGTCCGCACCGGCTGAAGGAAGCTTTTGGGGATAAGGGCCGCGTTTCCGGTTACCATGAGGACCGTCATGGTTTCGCCTATGGCTCGGCCAACGCCAAGCATCGACGCCGCAATAATGCCGGACCGCGCCGCCGGCACAACAACTTGAGAGATGGTCTGCCATTTAGTAGCCCCCAAAGCGAGGCTTCCCATCCTGTAGCCTATGGGCACGGCGGCTAGCGCGTCCTCCGCAATACTGGTTACCGTCGGAACCGCCATAAACGCCAGCGTTATCGAACCGGCCAAAGCCGTTAGTCCCGTTGGCAGATCAAAGACTTCCTTTATCCAAGGGGCCAAAACGATCATCCCAACAAACCCCATCACAACTGATGGGATGGCAGCCAAAAGCTCCACCAGCGATTTGAGAATATCCCTAATCGAGCCGGGAGCAACCTCAGAAATGTAAACCGCGGCGCCGATACCAAGAGGAAGCGCAATCACCACGGCTCCGGCTGTTACCAAAAGAGACCCCAAAATCAGCGGCGCAAGACCAAATTCCGGCGGCTCCATCGTTGGGTACCAATTTGTACCCAAAAGAAGCTTTTTAAGAGGGTAAGTCTTGAAAAGCGGTAGAGACTCTTTCAACAGAAAAACAAATATGAGAATTACAAAAACGATTGATGTATATCCCAAAAGCTTGATCACATTATCGAAAAAAAGGTCACTGAGGCGGAGACGCTTACCCCCAACCAAACTTCTGGGTTCAACGGATCCGCCCTGTTGCGTTGCTGTTTCCATCCTCGCATCACCCTCCCGCGGTCAGAGCAAGCGCGGAAAAATGTTGACTGCGCTCGCCTGACTTGTATATTGTACCTGCTTCTCATTAAAAGCACTTTATGCCGGATTAAGCCCTAATTAAAGAAGTGTTGCGAATGGGTTAAAGCTTCATAATAGTTACTAGGAGCGTGCCCTCGATGAAAGAAATAAGGGGTTGGAGATCAATCTTTTGAATAATGCGTCTTTACCGCTCGTAGCTTTGCCAATCCGGTGGATTTGGAGGTTGCCATGCTGAAGCTTGTAATCGGCTTCTTTTCAATGTGCGTTGCCGTGGCCGTCGTATGTGCAGACGCGCAGGCGGACAAACCCAAAAGCGCAGCGCCTAAGCTGAGGGTGCTTGTTGTTACAGGCGGCCATGACTTCGAGCGCGAAAGCTTCTTTACGCTTTTTCAGGGCTACGATGACATCGACTACAAGGAGATTGCCCACCCTGAAGCTAACAACATGTTCGCTCCAGACGCCGTGAAGAACTTCGACGTAATAGTGCTTTACGATATGAACCAACAGATAACCGAAGAGCAGAAGCGCAACTTTGTTTCGGCTTTGCAGGCAGGCAAAGGTTTGGTGGTTATACACCACGCAATAGCAAACTACCAGGACTGGCCCGAATATGAAAAGATCATCGGAGGCAGGTACTACCTTGAACCGAAAGTGGTGAACGGAGTCTCCAAGGCGCGCTCCGCCTACGAACACGATGTTAAGCTTACCGTTCGCATAGCAGATCCCAAACACCCGATAGTGCGCGGCTTGAAGGACTTCGAAATCGTGGACGAGGTATACTCGCTTTTCGACGTCAGCCCGTCCGCCAAGCCCTTACTCACAACCGACCACCCCAAAAGCAACAAAGTCATCGCATGGACGCACAAGTACGGAAAATCCAAGGTTGTTTACATTCAGCTTGGCCACGGCCCCAGCGCCTACAACAACCCCAACTATCGGCGTATTGTTGCCAATGCAGTGCGCTGGACAGCAAACAGACTGAGGTAAGCGTGGGCTTTGCCGGGTCTCCCGCACCTCCCAGACTTGCAGAAAATGCGGATTTAAATTAAAGTAATCTTGAAAGGGCCGCAGGCAGTATCTGCTGTTTTCGGCGCTTACTTGTTGAGCGGAGGGTCTTAAAATGAGCAGGAGAGGGTTCACCCTTATAGAGCTGTTGGTGGTGATAGCCATCATTGCGATTCTTGCCGCCATTCTTTTCCCGGTTTTCGCTCAAGCCAGAGAGAAGGCCAGGGCAACCGCTTGCTTCAACAACATGAAGCAGATCGGTCAAGCATTACACTCCTACCTCAGCGACTGGGACGATACGTTCCCGCTGAACCGCTTCCCCAACAACCCCAAAATGCTGGAGATGACAGGCTATCAGGATTTCAGCTGGGGCTCGGGGGCAAACGGCCCGGCAAAGTGGAACTGGCGGCGGGCTGTTAGCACGTATTTGAAGAGCAAGTCGATTTGGCAGTGCCCATCCAACGACTACGCTTGGGCAAACGGTGGTGACGAGAGCAACGTTTGGTACAAGAACGAGGAGGATAAAATCCCCAACTCTTACGCATACAACGGCGGTTTCTTCCAAGAAAGCGCGCCTGTCTTCACCGGTGTGGATAACAAACCGCGGGCACGAGAGCTTTCCGAAATTAAAAACCCATCGGATCTCATATGCATAATAGAAACACGCACCGTGTGGCCCGACTTCTACACCCAAAGCGATGCTTTCCAATGGACGGTAGAACCCGGCAAGAGCGTTTACCAAACCCATCAACACCGCATCAACTTTGTCTTCGCGGACACGCACGTCAAATCGCTTAAGCTCATCCAAACCGTCTATCCGAAACAGCTTTGGAGCGGCGTGGAAACACCGGAACAGCAGAAGTACTTCGAAGACATGGTCAAGCGCACCATAAAAAACTGGCCGAAGGAGCTTTTGTAAGCCCATCCTGAATTTGCCTTGAGTCAGGGGCGGTCAGATCCCCGGATTGCCCACTCAACCAAATGCTTTCGGGCAGGGTATCAGCCCTGCCTTTTGTTTTACGGAGGCTTGAAAATGACAGATCCGAGGTACGAGCGTTTGGCAGAGGTGATCGTTGGCTATTCAACCGCGGTGAAAAGCGGGGAGAAAGTGCTTATCGAAACTACGGATGTTCCTCCCGAATTCACCACAATCCTCATTCGGAGGGTTCGTGAAGCAGGCGGTTTGCCTTTCGTCACAACAAAGCAGAACATCGTACTGCGCGAGTTGTTCTTAAACGCCGATGAGGAGCAGATGCGCCTTATCGGCGAATACGAGCTTTACCGAATGAAAGCCATGGACGTTTATATCGGGGTGCGCGGCTGGGAGAACGCCAGCGAGATGTCCGACGTCCCCACAGACACCATGAAAATGGTGCAGAAGCTTTGGACCAACCCGGTTCACCTACAGCACAGGGTTCGCCGCACCCGCTGGGTGGTTATGAGGTTTCCAACGCCGTCTATGGCCCAAGCCGCCGGAATGAGCTCTGCCGCCTTTGAAGATTTCTTCTTCCGCACATGCACAATGGACTACGCGCGTATGGCCCGGGAGTGCGAAGCCCTAAAACAGCGTATGGAACGCACCGACAGGGTGAGAATTGTCGGGCCGGGCACGGACCTTGAGTTTTCTATCAAAGGAATCCCTGCGGTTCCGTGTGTTGGCCAAAGAAACCTGCCGGATGGAGAGATTTTCACCGCTCCGGTGAGGGAGTCTGTATGCGGCGTTATCACGTTCAACACACCGACAATTCACAACGGCATCACCTTTGAAAATATAAAGTTGGAGTTCGAGAAAGGACGCATCGTCGCGGCCAGCGCCGGCTCCAGAACCAGAGAGTTGAATGATATCCTGGACAGCGATGAGGGCGCCAGATACATCGGCGAGTTTTCGCTCGGCATAAACCCATTCATACTTCATCCTATGAAGGACACCCTTTTCGATGAAAAGATTTCCGGCTCTCTGCACTTAACACCCGGCAACGCCTACGATGCGGCGGACAACGGAAACAGATCCCAGGTCCACTGGGATATGATCCTTATACAGCGGCCGGAGTTCGGCGGCGGCGAGATCTTTTTCGACGGAGAATGCATACGCAGAGACGGTTTGTTTGTTCCAGAAGAGCTTCAAGGGCTCAATCCCGACCGCTTGGCCGCACAGGCTGAATAGCGCAGATGCCGACACAGGATGTGATATAATAAAAATGCAACCAAAAGCGGCCTCAAAGCATGCTTAGAAGTTTTAGATTTGCTTTGCTAACGTTAGCCTGAGGAGAACCCAACTGCGCCAGTCTTGCTTCGGCCCTATTCCTGGGCTTCACCATTCCTGCCGCAGTCGGCCGCTTCTGCAGACGATATGAACGGTGCATCCCCAACCAAAATATACGATGTAATAGTGATCGGTGGGGGCCATGCCGGCTGTGAAGCCGCCCTTGCCGCCGCACGGATGGGCTGTTCGTGCCTGCTGATCACAATGAATCTGGACACCATTGCCAACATGCCCTGCAACTGCTCGATAGGGGGCCCAGCGAAGGGACATGTTGTGCGAGAGATAGATGCGCTCGGCGGCGAGATGGCACTTGCCGCAGATGCATGCGCCACCCATGTACGTATGCTGAACACCAGCAAAGGCCCCGCAGTGCAAGCCCTCCGCGCGCAAGTGGACAAAGCTATGTACCACGCCTACATGAAACGAGTTCTTGAACAGCAGGAGAAGTTGCACGTGAAACAAAGCACCGTTGAAGAACTGGTTGTGGAGGGAAACCGCATCGCAGGGGTGCGCACCAGAGGCGGCATTGAATACCAGGCGCGCGCTGTTGTGATGACCACGGGAACCTTCCTGCGCGGCCTCATTCACGTCGGCGAGAAGCGCTTTCCTGCTGGCAGGGCCGGAGAAGCACCGGCCGAAGCAGTGTCAGACTCCCTGCGCAACCTTGGGTTCACGCTGATGCGCCTCAAAACAGGCACAACCGCCCGCGTCGATGCCAGAACCGTGGATTTTTCCAAACTGCAGATACAGCCGTCCGATGAAAACCCCCAGCCTTTCTCGTTCATGCATGATAAGCATCCGGTTGACCGCCCTCTGCTTCCGGCCTGGTTAACCCACACTATGCCGCAAACCCACGAGATAATCAGGCGCAATCTGCACCGCTCCGCTATGTACGGCGGCAGAATTCAGGGCGTTGGTCCGCGCTACTGCCCATCCATAGAAGACAAAATCGTGAAGTTCCCGCACCGCGACCGCCACAACGTGTTCCTGGAGCAGGAGGGGTGGAACACCACAGAGCTGTACGTTCAAGGCATGTCAACAAGCCTGCCGGAGGAGGTTCAGCTGGAGTTTCTGCGCACGCTTCCGGGGCTGGAAGAGGTAGAGGTTATGCGCTTCGGATACGCCATAGAGTACGATGCCATCGCCCCCACTCAGCTGTATCCTACTCTGGAATCCAAAAAGATCCAAAACCTTTTCTTTGCAGGGCAGATTAACGGCACATCCGGCTACGAAGAAGCGGCGGCGCAGGGCTTGATAGCAGGTATCAACGCGGCGCTGAAGGTTCAAGGCCGCGAACCCATCGTTCTAAAGCGCTCCGAAAGCTATATAGGCGTGATGATCGACGACTTGGTAACTAAAGGCACCGAGGAACCGTACCGCCTGCTTACCTCAAGGGCAGAGCACCGACTGCTGCTGCGGCAAGACAACGCCGATATGCGCCTTACCCCCATCGGGCGGCGCTGTGGTCTTGTATCCGATGATAGATGGCGCCGGTTTCACGTGAAACAACAGCAGATCAAATCGGAACTGCAGAGGCTTTCATCGATAGTACTAAGCACATCTCCAGACGTGCAGTCGCGGCTCCGCGAAATGGGCACCGCCGAGCTTTCCAAGCCGACATCGCTCCTGGAGCTGCTCAGGCGCCCGGAGGTGACTTATGCTTCCTTGGCGCCTCTGGACCCAGAGCGCCCGCCTCTGCCGGACAAAGTTGTGGAGGCTGTGGAGATACACGCAAAATACGACGGCTACATCCAGCGCGAGGAGCTGGCCGCGGCCCGAACAGACCGCCTGGACGAAGTGCCCATACCGGAAGACCTCAACTATGCGGAGATCCGCGCCCTGTCTCGGGAGGGCCGTGAAAAGCTGGAGAGAGTCCGCCCGCGCACGCTTGGTCAGGCATCCAGGATACCCGGCATCACACCGGCCGATCTATCGCTTTTGGCCGTCCACCTGAAGATGCGTCAGCTCTCCGCCAAATAAAAGCAGGGAGAACCAAATGGATATCGGCAAACTTCCCCACCGCGTGCTTGGTGAACTGCTCTCGAAGCTTCAAAACCGCGACCCCAGAGTGCTGGTCGGCCCCGGAATCGGCCTGGACGCGGCAGTTATCGATATGGGCGGCGTCCTTCTGGTGGCCAAGACAGACCCCATAACCTTCGCCACCGATAGAATAGGCTGGTACGCTGTGAATATAAACGCCAACGACATCGCCGTTTGCGGTGCCGAGCCGCGCTGGTTTATGGCTTCCGTTCTACTGCCCCCCGGGGCCTCCGCGGCAACTGCAACCGAGATTGTCGACCAGATGCGGGAGGCATGCTCCGCGTTGAAGGCAGAGCTTGTTGGAGGGCATACGGAGGTTACATACGGGCTGGACCGCCCCATAGTGGTGGGCTGTATGCTTGGTGAAGCCGAGCCGGGAAAGGTTGTAACCGCCGGCGGCGCACAGCCGGGCGATAAGCTCCTTTTGGTGGGTGAGATCGCAGTGGAAGGATGCGCAGTACTTGCGCGTGAAATGGGTGAGTACCTAACGGCAAAGGGGGTACCGCTCAGCACGGTTGACCGCGCCGTGGAGTTCTTGGATGACCCGGGTATATCCGTGGTGGCCCAGGCACGCACGATTGTATCCACGGGCGCGGTCCACGCCATGCACGATCCAACCGAAGGCGGACTGGCCACTGCACTCCGAGAAATGGCCGCTGCATCCAATGTGGGCCTGCGGGTGTATCGCAACCGCATCCGCATCTTGAAAGAATGCAGGGAGATCTGCGCCGCGCTGGGAATCGACCCGCTTGGGCTTTTGGCCTCCGGCAGTCTCCTGGCCGCCGTTCCAAACTGCCGCTCCGAAGAAGTGCTGAAGCGCCTTTCCGAGGCAGGCTTCACCGCGGAAGAAATAGGAGATGTAACCCCTCCAGAGAACGGGCTGACTATGCAAACAAACGACGGTGAAGCGCCGCTTCCGGACTTCCCCCGCGATGAACTCGCCCGCGTGTTTGAAGCGGCAGAAGGTTGAGGAAACCCGCTTCCGAATGTTTCACGTGAAACCGAGCTCATCCCGCCTTAGAAAGCGGGGAATCCGAGCTTCAAAAGCATCTCCTTCACCATCGGTTTCTGCAAGGTGCTCTTCTTTATCTCAGGTACAAAAATAATCCTGCCCGGAACCTTGTGCGGCGCAAGCAAACCCACTGCGAAACTCTTCACCTCGTCCTCGGTAGCAGACTCCCCCTCGCGCAGAACCATCAAAGCCACCGGCTCTTGGCCGTGCTTTTCGCACCGAATTCGCCCAACCGCAACATCCGCGCACTTTGGAAACTGCATAAGAGCGTTTGCTATTTCTGCCGGATAGACGTTTAATCCGTTAACCAGTATGAGATCGTCCTTCCTGCCGCGGATGAACACTCTTCCCTCGCCGTCTAAGCACGCCAAATCGCCGGTTAGGTAGCAGCGCCTCGGCTCGCGCCCCGAAAGTGCAAGAACCCGAAACCTGGATTTGGTGAGCTCTGGGTTTCTGAAGTAACCCCAGGCCACATTGGGGCCTGCCGCAGCCAGCTCGCCGTCAGTCCCGCTCGGCACCTCCTCAAGGTTTTCGTCCAAAACCACCAGCTCCACGCCCGGAATTGCCCTGCCGGAACATCCCGGCACCGGTGGTGAGTGGAGGTCCGACAGACTGAGCACCGGCGAGGTTTCCGTAACTCCGTATCCCTGATGTATCGGCATCCCGAATACCTTCTCGAATTCAACAGCAACCGACCATGCAAGCGGAGATCCCCCGGAAATGCATGCTCTTAAGGAGGGAATCGGCGGAGACGTAACCGCTTGGTTCCAGCTCGCCGCCGCAGAGGTTGTTAAACCCCTGTACATCTCGGGCACCAGCAGGAGGAAAGATATCCGGTGTTTTGCCGCACCTGCAAGCAGAACCCTTGGGTTAAAAGTGGAAAACAGCACACTCTTAGCCCCAACTGCCACAGGAAGAAGCAAGCAGGTTGTTAATCCAAAAGAATGGAAGAAGGGAAGCACTGCGGAAAACACCTTATCATCCTGTGGAATATCCAACACATCCAGTATCTGCGCCGCCGAACGGGTGTTAGAGGCAAAATTTTCAGTGGTAAGCACCACGCCTTTGGGAAACCCCGTGGTCCCAGAGGTGTAAAGTATGGCTGCTGCGCCCTCCGGAGTTAAACCATCCGGCTCGTTGGCCGCAAGGCCGGGTTTGGCCGCCAAGGAAGCCATGCGGAATACAACCGTTGGCACATTCGGGCAGATGCTGGAAAGCGCATCCGCAAACTCCGAAGCCAGCAAGTGGGAAACAAGGATGATCTGCGGCATGCAGTCTGACATGAGTCGTGCTATCTCGGGTGGCCGCAGCATCGGAGCCACCAGCACTGCCGCCGCTCCGAGCTTCCAAATTCCAAAAAGCGCCGAGACCAACCCGATAGAGTTCGGCGCCACCACGGCCACGCGGCTGCCCAAACGGACCCCAACAGCCTCCAGCCCCAACGCAAAAGCATCAGCCGATTCCTTCAACTTCTGGAAGGTCAGCTCTACATCGCCTTCATCATGTGAAACAACCGCCGTGCTTCTGGGGTACTTTTTTACAGAGGGAAGAAGAATCTCTTCATACAGTGTTGTCAAGAAAACCTCTCTCCTCTCTGCATTGATAAGGTTAAATACATTTTAAGAAGCTGAAGCGCCGAAGTCCAGCTCTCGGCTGTGCTTCAGGGCCTTCCAAAGTTCTGCCAAGAAACCGATGGATACCTTGAAGTACCTGCCCTCGTTTCCACCCCCTTTGCCAGCAGTTATCTGCTCCCGTACCTGAGCTTCCGGGGAAATGAGAACGCGAAGAGGGAGCCTGCGGCGATGACAGCGAAACCTCAACCGCGGAGATTGCACTGCGGCGGTGCAAAACACTTGACGTAAGGCGGTACAAAAATATATGATAAGCACACAAGACGCCCCAGAGGGGAACTTTCTAGTTGGGCGTCACCTTTAAAGGCTAGGAGGGAAGGTGCATGATCTGGGAGTACCGCGTTGAGCCCTGCCGCGGCAGTACAGCCGATGCAAGATGGCTGAATGAACTTGGCAGCCAGGGATGGGAGCTGATAGCCATCCTGTCTCATGTAGAGCCCGACGATTTTGTGGGTCAGCGCACCATTACATGCGCTTACCTAAAGCGCCCCAAGCAAATTGCTAGAGACAGCGCAGAAGAAGCTGAAACCACCCATATCAGGATGAGGGAGCTGTAGCCGCCCCATACTATTGGAACAGCGGTTCTCCCTACAGCCTTTTAAGCGGCCGGCCCGACGCTTGACCGAAAGCAGTGGTGGCTTATTTGCCCAGAGGGTACAGGATTTTTTGTATCTCCGGGTTGTTCATGTTCTCTTTGGTTACCACCGTAACCCCAGTATCAATCCGCTTTTTCACCGGTTTGCCGTTCAGCTTATCAACAGCGGCTTTCACGCCCAAATAGCCCATAGCAAACGGGTTCTGCACAATCAGCGCTTGAATGGTTCCGCGCTTCAGCGCTTCGATTTCGGAGTCCGCCGCGTCGAAGGCCACAAGCTTCACTTTGCCGGCCAGCCCGCGGGTTTCCAAAGCCTGCACGGCCCCCATGGCGCTGGACTCGTTTGCCGCAAAAATCCCTTTTAGATCTTTGTGGCCGGTAAGCATGTTTTCCGTTACCCGCATTGCCACGTCAACCTGGCTTTGAGAGTAATCAACCGGACCGAGTGTTATCTTGGGGAATTTGCGGATCTCTTCGCGGAAGCCCTGCTCGCGCATGATTGAGGTGGCCGCGCCGGGAACAAACGGAATAAGCCCAACCTTGCCGCTGTATCCGATCAAGCGCGCCAGCTCGCGGGCGGCTTTGCGGGCTCCTTCTACGTTGTCTGTGGCCACAAAGCTTACGGGCAGTTTATCGTCATCGATTCCGGAGTCGATGGTAACCACCGGTATACCGGCCTCGGTAGCTTTCCTTACAGTGGGAATCAGTGCTTTGGAGTCGCAGGCGGCCATAACGATGGCATCAACACGGCCGGTTATAAACCCCTCCAGAATGGCAATCTGACTCTCTATATCGGTTTCCTTCGATGGACCTTTCCAAATGATTTGGGCGCCCGTTTCCTCGCCGGCCTTTTCCGCCCCGGCTTTTACTGTAAGCCAGAATTCGTGTATCGTTCCCTTCGGGACCACGGCAATCCTGTACCGCTTTGCGCCGGACTCAGCGCCGGTTTTTGCGGGAGCGCCGCCTTGGTGTTTGGAACAGCCGGCTGTAAGCGCCAACGAAGCAAAACCCACCAAAGCAAGCAGAAGTGTTCTTCTCAACCTTACCGCCCTTCCTTCCGTAATCGGAATTTTTTCACTGCTGGCTCACCAGCGTTCTTTTACTTCGCGTAAACTGAAGCTCCACCTCCGGCTTTCGGTTTGAAAGTATTGCAAGGCTCAGCTCTATAACCTCTTCGGCCTCGTAGCGGCTCATGGTGCCGATGGTAACCATATCGCATTCGCGGATGGTGTTCCAAACGAAGGCCAAACCGGTTGGCGGAAGCAAACGCCCTGAGGCAAGCGGTTTGATTGTCATCACTGGCTTTTTGGCGTTTAGAATTATGCGCTGAATCCAATCGGTTTCCACCTGGCAGAGGAAGCCGAGTGCGTTGTAGGGCTGGATGTAAGATTCCACATCGGCGTTGCAGGCATCGGAGCACGTGATTGCCTCCGGCATGTGACTGCTCAGACCGGGGATCATGCCTGCCTCGCGCACGTACCTCAGGTGCTCTATCAACTCCGGCGAGAGGCAGTTGTTCACCCGATCGATCCTCGGATCAGTTACGCACTGATGCGGAAAGCAGAAGGTGGCTCCCAAGCGCTTGGCTTCATCCACAGAGCGCTTCCAGGAGTCTGGGTTTCCCCATTCGGCATAAGCTGGGGTGGCTATCCATATCATCGGCCTACCGGTGCGCTGTTCCACTTCCTGCAGTGCTTGGTGCACAAATTCGCTGGGCATGCTCATGAACGCGTTGCACCCGTTTCGCGCAAATACCTCAACAACATCGGCAACCTTCGAAGGAGTGTCGAACATTTCTTTAATCAGACGGTCTTTAGCATGACTGGTGTGAGAAAACCCCAGCATCCAGTTACTGCCGCATATCAGGCGCGGAACCGAAACTCCGCCAACCACGGTCCTAGGAAACTCCGACATGGCAGAAAACTCCTTTCGCCTTCATTTTAGAAAGTTTCGCACAGCCCGTGTGAAATTCAAGCTCCGCAGACGGAGAGAAAGTCAAAAAGCCGCTTATGCGCGGGCTTCAATCCGCCTCAGCCACTGGTCGAACAGCACCGCTCCAACTATTACCGCCCCGATAATCACCTGCTGCCAAAACGGCGACACAGCCCATTGGGACGCGCTCATCACGCTGAGGCCGTTGCGCAGAACGCCCATCAGCAGTATTCCAAGGATAGTGCCGCCAACGTAGCCTTGGCCGCCCATGAGACTGCATCCCCCTATAACCGTAGCCGCGATAGCATCCAATTCGGCTCCGTCTCCGCTTGTGAGTTGTGCACTGCTTAGGCGGGATGCCATCAGTGCGGCGGCCAGGCCCGCCAGCGCCCCGCTCATTGTGAACACGGCCACGATTACCCTTTCAACGTTCACTCCAGACAGACGGGCGGATTCTTTGTTTCCACCGACGGCGTATATGTGGCGGCCGAAGCTGGTGCGCGTGAGCACAATATGCATTATAAGCGCCGCAGCCGCCAGGACTAGAATCACCACCGGTATCCCGAAAATCTTCCCCTGCCCCAGAAACCTGTATCCAGCCATGTTTTTGAAGATGGGTTGTCCCCCAGCCAAAATGAGCGCAAGCCCCTTGGCCATTCCCAAGCTTCCCAGCGTTGTGATAAAGGCTGGTATGCGGCCGTAGGCAGTGACGGCTCCGTTGAACACCCCCCAAGCCGCACCGGTGAGAATACAGCAGATCGTGGCAACCACCGGATCTACCCCGGCCGCCATCAAAAGCCCCAGCACAATGCCAGAAAAGGTCATTACAGACCCCACAGACAGATCGATGGCTCCGGCGATGATCACGGCCGTTTCGCCCACGGCCAGCAAGCCAATTATTCCCGCCTGGGGTCCGATGCTGAGAATGTTGTCCAGCGTGAGGAAGCTTGGAGCGAGAAGAGACAGAACGATCACCAGAAGTATAAGAGCGGCAACAGGAGCAAGAGCACGAACCAAACCAAGCCCCACTGTGCGCTGTTTTGAAAGGCCAGCGTCCACAAAGGAACTCCGCAGTAAAACTTTGGGGCAACTTACCGCTGCCCCTTTTTACGGTCGCCTTCCCCGAGCAACCGGATTGCGCTTGGCGCCACTGTTAGTTTATTCATCCACAGCCAAATTT
>JBMFPP010000002.1:18555-18983 GCA_049969055.1 Armatimonadota bacterium
TCCTGCTTCGGCCGCGAAAAATCCCCTTCGGAAAAGACTTCCCCGGAGTATTGCGACCGAGTTTTTTCCTTTGTAAAAAGGAACTGTTTTGCGCGGAATTAACCTTTAAAATTAACAGTGTGTGGAAAAAGGATGCGAGTTTGCTTTGGAGAACACAAACTTGGCTTTTGAGCGGCTGGATGTACTCGGGTAAAAACACATCCAGCGCCAAATGTCCGGAGGGGAGGAAAAGGGATGTTAGCTGGCACTTGCGGTGTTTGCCGCAGCCGCACATTGGTGTTTTGCATCGCCGCTGCGGTGCTTTTGGTTGCGGCTGGAAGCGCAAACAGCCAGGGTGAAAACCTGGCGCTGAAGGCTAAAGCGACCGCGTCTTCAGAGTTTCCCGGCGGCGGTTTTGATGCCGCCAGAGCCATCGACGGTAAAGAAAC
>JBMFPP010000002.1:18993-20178 GCA_049969055.1 Armatimonadota bacterium
CGCTGGAACGACAACTGCGGGGGTGGCGAACAGTGGTTTGAGCTTGCTTGGGACTCACCTATCATGATCGGCAAGGTGGTCATCAAGCAGGCCTACGACAGGATTGGTCAGTACACGATTCACGCTTGGGATGAAGCGAAGAAGGATTACACTGCGGTTTTCACCGGCACTGGCCCAAGCACCGGCCGCATCGATATCAACCAAACCCTCACAGCCGATTTTTCACCGCCTGTAACCACCAGCAAACTGCGCATCACCTTCGATAAATTCGTATCCTGCGTCTCCATTTGGGAGCTTGAGGTCTATGCGCCCGCAAAGGTGAACCTGGCTCTCGGTGCTTCTGCCGAAGCTTCCTCGGAGTTCCCCGGCGGCGGTTTTGATGCCGCCAGAGCCATCGACGGCAAAGAAACCACCCGCTGGAACGACGACTGCGCCGAGGCTCAACCGTGGATCGCCATCGAGTGGAAATCTCCGCAAACCTTCAACAAGGTGGTGGTAAAGCAGGCGTATGACCGCGTGCAGGAATACACGCTGGATATATGGGACCAGACCAAGGGCGATTGGGTTGTAGCGTTCACCGGCACCGGCCCGGGCACCGGCAGAATTGACATCAACCAGACGCTTGTTGCCACTTTCAGTGCCCCGGTAACCACCACCAAACTGCGCTTCTCCTCGGTGCGGAAGGTGAGCTGTGTGTCGATTTGGGAGCTGGAGGTTTACAACGTTAAGTTCGGCACCGTGTACGGTGTAGTAACCGATGCCTCCGGCAACCCTGTGGCCGGTGCTACCGTCCAAGCTGGAGATGCCAGCACACTGACGGACGCCAAAGGCGCTTACTCACTGGTGGTTGACCCCGGGTTGGTGAACGTGGTCGCATCCAAGCCCGGTGAATACAAGACGCGAACGGCCAGGAACGTTCAGGTACCCGACGGCGGCAGGGTGGAGCGAAACATCACCCTCTTCAAACTCCCTCCAAATTTGGCGCTGACTGCAACAGTGATCGCTTCAACCGAATCTAATGCCATCGACCCAGAAACCGGCGAGCCAACACAGGACGCCCCCAAAGCCAACGACGGGAATCTGAACACCAGGTGGCAGTCTGCCACCCCAGTTGAAGGCGAGCCTGAGAGCCTTACGCTTGTTTGGGAGAAGCCTCAAACCTTCAACCGCGTGGCGATGAAGGAG
>JBMFPP010000003.1:0-19065 GCA_049969055.1 Armatimonadota bacterium
AACGGGAACTTTGAGAACTACACAGTTGAGGAAATATTGCAGACATTCGGTGCGAGCCTCCGCACCGAATGGCCTCGTGGTTCCACTGGACAGGCATAACGCCCGCCGTCAGCGAAAGCCTTGCCGCCACCTGTCTAGAGGGGATCAAAGCCGCCAAGTCGCGCGGCATTACTGTATCATGCGACCTCAACTACAGGAAAAAGCTTTGGAACTGGGGCAAGAAAGCCTCCGAGGTAATGCCGGAAATGGTGGCGTTGGCCGACATTGCCGTTGGGAACGAAGAGGATGCAGAGCAGGTCTTCGGCATTAAAGCTCCGGAGGTCGATGTGGAAGCCGGCAAACTGAACGCTTCCGCTTACGAATACGTATGCAAAGAGCTAACGGCCCGCTTTCCAAACCTCAGGTTGGTGGCTATTACCCTGCGCGGCAGTATCAGTGCAAGCCACAACACCTGGAGCGCTGTTCTTTGGGACGGACATCAACTTCACATAGGACCTCAGTACGACATCGTCCCAATAGTGGACCGCGTGGGCGGCGGCGATGCTTTCGTGGCCGGCCTCATATACGGAATGCTGAATTTCCCGGAAGACTTGGAAAAGGTGCTGGGTTTTGCAGTGGCGGCTTCGTGTCTGAAACATTCGGTTTTTGGAGACTTCAATGTTCTGTCTCTGGAAGATGTTGAAGCACTGCTGAAAAGCGGGGGTACCGGGCGGGTCCAGCGGTGAGGCACAGCACCTAAAGCTCCGCCAAACCTGCATCTGCTGCGCGCTGTCTCTTTACCGAAAGGAGAACACCTATGCCCAGATTCAGCCGATTAGAAACGCTTGCCGAAATGGAAAGAATAGGTTTGGTTCCGGTGTTCTACCACAGCGACGTGAATGTTGCCGTGGAAGTGGTGAAAGCCTGCGCCGACGCCGGAGCCAAAGTTGTGGAGTTCACCAACCGCGGAGACCTTGCATACAGGGTCTTCTGCGAGCTTTCAGACTACTGCGCTAAGGAACTGCCGCATGTGATCCTCGGCGTTGGCTCTGTGGTAGATGAAGCTACCGCGGCGCTTTACATAAACTCGGGGGCGAACTTTGTGGTCGGTCCAATTTTCAACCCGGAAGTGGCCAAAATATGCAACAGGCGGAAGGTCCCGTACAGCCCCGGTTGCGGAAGTGCATCAGAAATAAGCTTGGCCGAGGAGTGGGGCTGTGAGATTGTAAAGCTTTTCCCGGGTGCCGAAGTTGGAGGACCGTCTTTTGTTAAAGCACTGCTGGCCCCGTGCCCGTGGAGCAAGATAATGCCAACGGGAGGTGTGGACGCTACGGAGCAAAGCATCGCAGAGTGGATAAAAGCCGGATGCGCCTGCCTGGGAATGGGAAGCAAGCTTATAACCAAAGAAATACTTTCCTCCCGAAACTACGACGCCCTCCGCGCCCGCGTTGAACAGTGCTTATGGTGGATTAAGAAAGCCCGCGGAGTGCCGCTGTTCCAGGGTTTAGACCACGTTGGCCTTTACCCAACCCAACCAAACCTAGGTTCTGTTGTTGCAGATTGGTACACCGCAACCTTCCCAGGGCTCATTAAAACTGCCGGTCAAACATCTGACTTCGTCAAAGGTAGCGCCCAAAGCAGTATCGAAATCATGCACCAGCCGGAGTTCGAAAGGGCCCACGTGGCAATCCGCGTGGCCAATTTTGAAGAAGCTGTGCATACGCTCAGAGAGCGTGGGATCGAGGTGGAGGAGCCCGTGATCATAGGCAGGCGCAAATCCGCTTTCCTGAAAACCACCGATCCCGCTGGTCACAGGGTTCACATAGTCTATGAGCCGAGCTGAAGCACCCACCGCTGGGCCTAAAAACCACATACGCGTGCGCGCTGTAGCCGTTGTTCCCCGCAGGAGCACAATTCTATTCCTCCGCCACAGCCACCAAGATCCCGAAAGAGAGTACTGGGTTCTGCCGGGAGGAGGAGTTAACCCGGGCGAATCCGCTGTGGATGCAGTCCTCCGCGAACTGCGCGAGGAGGCTGGCCTTCGAGCCCATGTGGAAAAACTGCTCTACGTAACAGACAGACCCAACGGAGTCCCCGGCCCGGAAATAGCCTTTTACTTTCTCTGCAGAACTACCGAAGAGCCAACGCCTGGGGCAGAACTGCTTACCCGCGAAGGCTACAAAGACGAGTTCGTGTTTGCAAATCCTGCGGAGGTAGCCAAGCTGCGTCTATTTCCACCGTTTCTTAGGAGAATACTTCCCACAGATGCGGCAGAAGGGTTCCCAAATCCCCCTGTTTACCTTGTGGAACCGGATTAGCGGGAGGTAAATATGGACATACTGCAGAGAACCATCCTGCTTGAAAAACGCCTTGCCAAAGCCGAAGCAAGACTGCGGCTTCTGCAGGCCTTGCTGCCGATACTGCTGATCTGTGCGGCCTCCATTACCAATTTGCCTTCCACAGCAAAGAACCTGCAGGCTCAACCGGCAAACCCCGCCGCACGCCGAACCGCCTCCACCAGAACCGCAACCGTGCTTAAAGCGCCCGTCCGCATTGTGGATCAATCCGGCTCCCCAATACTGGAGGTTAATTCTACCGCTTCCGGAGCGTATATCCAGCTCTTAAGCCCGGACGGCAAGCCAAGCATCGCCATTTCCACCGGCGGCACCGCCGGAGCTATAAGCATCCTAAACCCTTCCGGGGCAAAACTGGCATCCATCGGTGTAAACGACCGCAGTGGCATTTTGTCTTTGGCGGACCGCGACGGCAAAACGGTGCTGGAGCTTGGAGCAACTCCATTGGGCGGCGAAATGGACGTTTACGATAAAACCGGTGTGCGCAACGTCGGCATCGGATGCACAGACCAAGGCGGGGCTCTGTTTATATACAGCAAATCTGGAAAGCCTTTGGTTGGGCTTGGCAGTGCCAACCGCACCGGGGGTTTAACAATTTGGGACTCTGATGGCAAACCCGTTCACTCGGTGCCTTAAAATTCGCTCCAACTGCAAGCGGCTGAAGACCCTATCCCATTCAGCCAATAAGTATTGGTCTCAACAGCGGATGGTTTAGGCCGGCTTTTATGAGCTCGCTGTCTCACCTTGGTGAGAATCCAACACCTCGCGCACCTTTCTTATAAGCACATCCCGGCCAAACGGCTTCTGTAGAAAAACGTCCCTGCCCGAGTTCAGCTCAACCTCAATAACTGGATCGCCGGAATGCCCGGACATGTAAAGCACCTTCATACCGGGTATCTCCTGTGCCAGCGTGCTGGCCAGTTCGGTGCCGGTCATTTCAGGCATTACCACATCTGTTATCAGTAGGTCAGCGCGCTCTGCCGACTCCCTAACAAGGCTTATCGCTTCTCCCGGGGTTTTGGCTTTGATAACCTTATAGCCGCTGGACTCCAATATCCCCCCAACAAGCTCGCGGACCATCTCCTCGTCTTCAACCACCAAAACCGTTTCGGTACCGCCGGGCAAATCGTCCGACTCCGACTTTTTCTCTTCTTCAGAGACCTCGGCTTCCACACGCGGCAGGTATATGCGGAAAGTAGTCCCCTTGCCCAGCTCGCTCTCCACCTCTATCTCTCCGCCGCTTTGGCGCACAATCCCGTACACGGTTGAAAGCCCCAAACCGGTCCCCTTACCCATCGGCTTGGTAGTGAAGAACGGCTCGAATATGTGAGAAATGGTCTCGCTGTCCATCCCACAACCGGTGTCGTGAACCGCAAGCATCACGTACAGCCCCGGCAGTATATCTGGATGTCTCTTGGTGAAAGACTCGTCCAGGCAAACGTTAGCAGTTTCTATAACCAGCTTCCCGCCGTTCGGCATGGCGTCTCTGGCATTTACGGCAAGGTTCATTATCACCTGGTCGATCTGGGTTGGATCAACTTTGACCATCCAAAGGTCCGGAGCAAGTCTGGTTTCAAGATCAATATGTTCGCCAATAAGACGGCGCAGCATTTTCTCTATGCCGGCAACCGAGGCGTTCAAATCAAGAACCTTTGGCTCCATCACCTGCTTGCGGCTGAAAGCAAGAAGCTGTCTCGTGAGAGACGCGGCTCTGTCGGCCGCTTCCTTTATACCCTCCACATAGCGAACAAGCTGTTGGTCCAGCCGATTGGATTTCAACAAGAGCTCGCTGAAGCCCGACATAGCCATCAGCAGGTTGTTGAAATCGTGTGCCACACCGCCGGCCAAACGCCCAACGGCTTCCATCTTTTGGGCGTGCCTGAGCTGTTCCTCAAGAACAACCTGCTCGGTAACATCTCTCCCAACCGACTGAATTTCAACCAGCACGCCGTTTTCATTGAAGATAGCGCGGTCCGTCCACTGGAGCCAGTGCACTTCCCCGTTGGGAGTCTCCACCCGTTGCTGCCGGCTTACGGAAGGCGTGTTGTTGCTGAGGGCCCTCACCAACCTCTGCCTCCGCAGGGCCTCCTCTTCGCCGAACAAAACGGAAGCTGGACGCCCCAAAAGCTCGCCACTGCTCTTCCCGAAAAACCTACAGCACGCCTCGTTCACAAAAGACAAGGTGCCGTCTGGCAGAGACCGGCAGATCAACTCCATTTGGTCTTCAACAACAGCCCTGTATCTCGCCTCGCTTTCCCTCAACCTGTGTTGAGACTGCTCAAGCGACGAATACAGCTTCTGAAGCTCTCGGTTCTTCTCATCAAGCTCGGCAACGCGCTTGGCCTGCTCCTCCAAACGACCTTGGTAAAAGTCGTGGGCCAGAACAACCACAGCCACCACCGGAAGCACCAAGAAGGCCACTGCCGCCGCATGTACATAAACAATGGAAAAAACCGCCGCAATACAACCGGCCGCAACAAAACACGGAAGCGACCAAAGAGAGTTATCCATCCAGGTTGCTAGAACGCTTCGCCGGCTAACAATTCCAACGATTATGGCCACAGACAGCGTATTCAAGAAAAAGTAGGTAAGCAGTGCGCATAAAACCGCATGCAGTTTGGCGGTCTCGAAGCGAGATATGTCCACATAAAGCCAACTGCGCCCGATGTTTCCCCCAAGCGCCTCGTACACAATACCGGCCGCCAAAGTAATCGCACACAGGCTAAGAACGTTGAAAAGCACCACATGCCACCGCTTCCGGGACGGATAGAAAGATTCGCACAATGTACCGAAGCCGTCAACAAGAACCGCACTGCCGGTTCCGAGGATGAAAAGCGAAGCAAAAGTGATGGTAGAACCCACGGAAAGCTGAGCCACACGCTCTCCACCGGCGCGCGAAAGAGGCCCTCCAAGGCGGATCTTCCGAGAAGAGAAAACCCCCGAAAGAACAAGAAGCCAAGCCATCTCCTGCCACCGATTTGGTCTTTCCGCCAGAGCCACATACACCAAGCTGGCGGCGCCTAGAATGTACCAAGAAACCAAGTACACCCAGGCCAAAGGCGGCAGATCGATCGGCTTTTTTGCAGTACCAGGAGGCGAATTATTGGTTTGCGTCATTCGCTTTTTCAGTGCGCGGTTAAAAGCTTTTTCCAGCGCCCCAACTCACCCTAAACTGTATTATTCCACACACATCGTGCACATGTTCACCCCTCGGCTCAATGAAGGATCTCTAACCCGGCTCCAACCGCGATATAAGCGCCGTTGTGATCCTGGCGGAATTCTCCGCCGCACCTTTCAAGAACCGAACCATCTCCGCAAATGCCATTTTACCGGCGCTATCGCTCACACTGCGGAGTATCAAAAACGGTACCCTCTGCTGCCAGCAGATCTGAGCAACAGCGGCACCCTCCATTTCAACCACATCGGCGCCGAAAACCCGCCGCAGTTCATTGGCCTTCGCCGGTGAAGCAACAAAAACATCCCCTGTAGCCACAATGCCCTTAACCACCCTGGGCCTGCGCAAACCGCGGCTGGTTGCCACGCGCTCTAACTTTGCAGATGCCGCCGCATCCTCTGCGGCTTTTACGAGACGCGGGTCGCAGGCAAAGAACCGCGGGTTTTTCCTACCGGTAACCGGATCTTGGGTGGCAGAAGGCGCAAATCCAACAGCACTCACACCGCCGTAATCATGATAGGTTGCCTTGGTGGCAATAACAATATCGCCCGGGGCCAAATCCGAACGCAGTCCTCCCGCAATGCCGGTGAATATCACCCGGCGCGGGTGGAAGCGGCTAAGAACCAGCGTTGTAACCATTGCGGCATTCACCTTGCCAATGCCGCACCGAACAAGCACCACGCGGCGGCCGTTTACCCTGCCTGTGACAAACCGTATCCCCATCAAATACTGCTCGCTCTTATCCGTCATTCGGGCTTCCACAGCCGCCAGCTCCTGCTGTAATGCCCCTAGAACCGCGGCATCAAACTTCTTCTCAGAAACAGCTGACGGTGCCGCCCTGTCTGTGGAAACCCTCTCTGCCCGCGCCGACGACAATACCGCTGTACCCCAAAAGCAAAACGCCAGCACCGCCGCAAAGAACAACCGCCGGCGCACCAACAAGAAGCTTTGACACTCAATTAATCTTTGTTTGTTTGTCAAAGTTCTTTGGCTGTGAATGCTCACGTACTTGCTCCACCCTTTCATGCTGGTTTCGCGGCCCAAGTGTGCAAACGCGCAAGCTCAAGTATCCGCCTGCCCTCAAACTCCGGCGGAAACACAACCCAGGTTCCGCGCATACTTTGCACCGCTATGTCGGAGCGCTCTGCCAAAGCCGGCACCTCCGGCATTCGGCGTATGATGGGCTTCTCCCCGAATAAGAGATCTATACACGCCCTCATAAAGGAGTTCGGCCCCACTGCCGAGCATCCTATCCGAATTGAAGCCGGCAGTGTGCCGTGCTCCACACAATAGTTGTCCACCTCTCGCACAGCCGCTTTCATTGCATCTCCGCCTGCCGTGCCGCCGGCATTCACCAGCGGTGGATGTTCCGATGGACCGTAAAGGCGCTGTACAGGAACGCATTCCGGTACACTGCCGCGCTCAATGAACCAGAGGGTAGCTCTAACAACCGCGCTGAAAAGCTCGGCCGGTGTCAGCCACTCCGCATTTGCTCGAACGTGGGTTGGCTTCTCCGGCAGTTCGATGCATATCCTTTTAAGCTCCTCCACATCGAGCCAAGGAGACGGTGCCATGCGGTGGCGGCTGTAAAGCTCCCTATAACTGCAGATCTCCACATCGCCCAAAGAAACAACCCAGCGGATGAACTGCTCCAGATCCTCTTTCAAACCGGCCGTCTCTTCCGCGGGCCTCAAAGGCGCAGGCTGCCACTGACTCCTATCCGGGTTACTACCGTGGTTGAAATTGCCGGGAAAGCTTGCCGTTACAAGACGGCAAGGGTGGGTGAACACCACAAGATACCCACCCTCGTGCTCTTGACACCTTCTTAGAAACTCGGTCTGCATGAGCCTGAGTCTATCCGCATGGGGCTCCCCGAAGTACGTGTCCAAAGCCATGTGATAGCGTATGAAAAGAGTGTTGTCGTACCACATGGGGCGGCCTGTACAGAATTCAAACGGTGCATCTGTGAAAACCGGAATCCCCATCGCCGCCATGGCCCGAGGAACCTGAGGACCCCAGCTGTTTCCCGGCTTGCAGTACGCGGCCGGCCACTGACCGAGAATGTAGGCAACGTCCGCTATCCCTTTCGATTCTCGCGTGATAACTTCCACCACCCCGTCATCCCATCCCATCCCTTCAAGATACTCGGCGTGAGTGGGATGAAAGGAGTGCATATCGGAGTGGTAGCAAACTTCAAGCCTGCTCATGGCATCTAAAACATCCCGGCGGCCCCGCTCCCGCAGAGCCCGGGCCAACTCACCCACCACACAGGTGGACGCGGTTGCACCGCAGTTCAAAATTGTTTCTGCCCACCATTTCTCCGCATCATCGGATGCCGGCGTTTCGTAATCCTCTGAATCCAGCGAGAATATCACCTTCACGCCCAAAGCAGATACCCCCGGATGAGAACAAATGCATAATGTGGAACATTACTTGCAAATTCACAAATTGCTTTCGACGCGAATTGGCCGGTTCCCTTATGCAAACCGACTGTTATAAATAAGGGGTTTTAACCCCTCACAATTTGCCCTTACCAGCAGGCGCCAACCTGCCTATAATGTAAAGATGCAAAATACTTATGCTCGGACGGTTCCAAAACAAGCACAGGCATGAGTTCCTATGACCAACGCACATAATGATGAAGAAATGGAAACCCTGGATTTCGACGTTAACCGCAAAGCGAAACTTGTAGAGTGGCATCTTAACAAGTTCCTGGGAGAAGGCACCCTAGAGTTCCAAGACGCTGTCGATCTGTATTTGGAACTGCGCGAGGCCTCGTCACACGCCGAAATCGACAGGATTGTTAAACGACTGCAGAGCTTGCTCAAGAAAAAAGTCGACCCCAGCAACCCGCAGTGCTCCATGTGATTAAGCGGTTTGCACCGGCGTCAAGGCTCTCCAGCCGAAGCAGGCTCACAGGGTGTCCGCTTTCGCCCAAACGCTCACGCACTCCTCTCCAAAGGAATCTCCACAACCATCACATCAACATCGCGGTCCTTGGCCACCGCCAAAATCCGGCCGTCCGCATCGGCAACAACACTACTGCCGCCGAAACTGCGCCCGGCCCACGGCCCGTGCGTCATCTGACCAACCAGGTTGCACCCCACCACTGGGCATCCCACGGTCCGCGCAACTCTGCAAACCAATTTGTGAAGCTCATCGCTGTGGCCCGGCCACTCGCTGTGCTCAGCCGCCCAACCGTAGGGCACAATAAGCAGGTTCGGACCGAAAGAAGCCGCTTTGTACAGGTGTTCGTCGGTGAAAGTGTCGGCGCAGATAAGCATGCCGATGCGGCCGAACTCGGTATCCACTGCGGCGATATCCTCCGCCCTGCCCTGAGAATACGGGGGATCCATCAGCTCCGGCAGTACATTGATTTTGCGGTGCTTCAGCAGAAGCTTCCCACAGCTGTCCACCAAGATAGCCGAGTCGTAAAGCCGGTCACCGCTCTTCTCATCCATACCGATAGCCACCATCATCCCGTACTTCTGCGCCAGCATCTGCACGCGTTCAGCGTCGGCGCCGGGAATAGGATGGGCCATAAAGTGCGCCTCTGGATTTTCCCACCCCAGCACACATGACTCCGGAAAACAAGCGATCTCGGCCCCCTCCGATCGAGAAGCTTCCAGTGCGTATTCAATTCTCCGAAAGTTTCCCTCCCTGTCGCCGCCTATGCACAATATCTGGCACAAAGAGACTCTAACCTTCCGACCCCTATGCACAGCATTGCTTTTCATCCGCTTCTCCACCAAGAAGTTTTGGCGTTCTTTTTGTTTGTCAAGACTTCTTGCTTCATCGGTCCATCAAGAAGTTCTTGGCACAACGGATTAATTGAAACCCCCTGCCAACCAAAAGATTTCTCCGGTAATTATTTCTTCCCGCTTTGCAGATTCACATTCAAGAAGTTTTGGCGTTCAATTAGCCATTTTTGTCTGCCAAAACTTCTTGTTTGAGGAGCGAGGGATGTTGCCGCCGGCGGAAAGGCGAGAACTGACCCCGAAATCAGGCTGTGAGACTGCAACCCACGTCTTCGGTCCGTGATAGGGCCTAGAAATGAGAGCCGTGCCGACGCTGAGAGAGGCAGGGGGTAAGGACTGAACAATCGCCCCCTTCTGAAGGAAACCGGCTTCGCCTGCCGTAATTAACTTCGGCACGACCAATAAGTGCGGCCGAGTTTCTCGCGGCTGTGTGCTCGCACCATTCGCTCCGAGCATAATGTAGCTCCGGAGGCGGGTGTTTTCATGTCAGATTTTGTCCCTTTTTGAGGAGGTTGCCATGAAGAAGAAAACCATTCGTGATATCGATGTCTCAGGCAAGCGTGTTTTGGTTCGGGAGGATTTGAATGTGCCGCTCGATCCGAACACGGGCCAGATAACCGACGATAGGCGCATTGAAGCCGCAATCCCCACCCTTAAGTACTTGGTGGATGCCGGTGCAAAGGTGATTGTGGTTTCACATCTCGGCAGGCCGAAAGGCGGTCCGGATGACAAACTGCGCATGGATCCAGTTGCAGTGCGCCTCCAGGAGCTGTTGGGGCGCCCGGTTAAAAAGCTGAACGACTGCATAGGCCCGTCGGTGGAAGAGGCTGTGGCGGCTATGCAGCCGGGCGATGTGATACTGCTGGAAAATGTTCGTTTCTACAGCGAGGAGGAGAAAAACGACCCCGAGTTCGCTCGGAAGCTGGCGGCCCTTGCGGACGTTTACGTGAACGACGCTTTCGGAACGGCGCACAGGGCGCATGCATCCACGGAAGGCGTTGCTCACTATCTGCCTGCTGTGGCCGGATTCTTGATGGAGAAGGAGATTGACTATCTCAGCCGTGCACTGTCTGATCCAGATCGACCCTTTGTAGCGGTTTTGGGCGGCGCCAAAGTCAGCGACAAGATAAAAGTCATCGAAAACCTCCTAACCAAGGTGAACACCCTGCTTATCGGCGGCGGAATGGCGTACACGTTCCTGAAGGCCAAAGGCCTTGAGATCGGTAAGTCTATACTGGATGCAGACAGTTTAGACTTGGCAAAAGAAACCATGAGGAAGGCGCAGGAGCTTGGGATTGCTTTCGAACTACCCGTGGATGTGGTTGTTGCCGACCGCTTTGCGGAGGATGCCAACACCCAAACAGTTCCGGTGGAAGCCATACCCGCGGATTGGATGGGTATGGATATAGGTCCTAAGACCGCCGAGAAGTGGGCCGGCATTCTGAAGCAGGCCAAGACGATCGTTTGGAACGGCCCGGTGGGCGTGTTCGAGATGGATAAGTTTGCTGTGGGCACGAAGGCGATTGCAGAAGCCATTGCGTCTTCTTCCGCGGTAAGCATAGTTGGAGGAGGAGATTCTGCCGCCGCGCTGGAGAAGCTTGGGTACGCCGATAAAATGACCCACATCTCCACAGGAGGCGGCGCATCCCTGGAGTTTCTCGAGGGCCGCGAACTGCCGGGAGTGGTGGCCCTTTTGGATGCTTAGCGTCCGCGGCGTTATGGGTTTACTGCTGGCTCTTTATGGATTTTAGCCGGTTCGGGATGAGTGCACGCACTTGGTCTGCTTTCAGTGCACTCATCCCAAAACGCGGCCTGACCAGGGGAAACCATTGTTTTGCAAGACCGAGCCTGACCAATTTGTGGGGTATCCGCGTCTTTGCTACCATTCTCGGCCTCCTGTTAGCTTTGAAACAAATGTTGGTGTGGATCGAAAGAAAGGTGAGGATTGAAAGGAATGAAAGTTAGAAGGCCAATCATTGCCGGAAATTGGAAGATGAATAAAACGGTTCAAGAGGCTTTGGACTTGGTAGAGAAACTCAAGGGCATGGTGAACAACGCCAGCGCTGAAGTGGTGGTCTGTCCGCCTTTCACTGCACTGTATCCGGTAGCCCAGGCTCTTAAAGGATCGAACATAGGCCTTGGTGCCCAGGGAGTTTTTTGGAAGAAGAGCGGGGCTTACACAGGCCAGATATCCCCCGTAATGCTTGCGGATCTGGGGTGCAAATATGTGATAATAGGCCATTCTGAAGCGCGCGGACGGTTTGGGGTTCCAGAAGAAGGCATGACGGAGGGCCTCCTGCGCGTATTCGGAGACAACGATGAAAGCGTGAACCGCAAGGCACTTGCCGCTTTGGAGGTTGGTATTACGCCGATTATTTGCTGTGGCGAAACCTTAGATGAACGCCGCGCCGGCTGGGCCGATGAAATTGTGACGGTTCAGGTGCGCCGCGCTTTGGAAGGCATGGCCGCAGATACGGTTGCCGGTTTGGTGATTGCTTACGAGCCGGTTTGGGCAATCGGCACCGGCGAGGTATGCGAAGCCGGCGAGGCAGACCGAATATGCGGGATAATACGGAATGTGGTGCGAGAATTGCACGGAGACAATGCGGCAGAGCATATAAGAATCCAGTACGGAGGGAGCGTTAAACCCGATAACGCCGCAGAGCTTCTAAGCAAACCGAACATAGACGGCGCTTTGGTCGGTGGTGCATCGCTTAAGGCAGAGGATTTCGCCGCCATAGTTGCCGCGGCCTGAGCCCGTTTGTGCTGATATTTTTCGGGCGATGCCAACTTTTTGTCCTTGTTAGCGCGGGTTGAAAAAGAAGCGGGGCCGAACAGCAATCCCATGTTTGAGAAGCTTTTTGCTCTGGGAAAACAGTGGCACTGGTTTGAACGCATTGCAAGCCTCATCAAGTGGCTTTACCCGGGAATGCGGGTAAAGCGCTGGATGCTGGTGGTGCTCCTGGGCGCACTGATGAATACTATCGGGTTGGTGTTGGTTCTGGGGTTGCGTGTTGTGGACTATCTGGCGGCGATGGATGCTGCAATGTACCGCTACACCGGCCGCTTCTTCCCGGCGGCAACAGACTTTTTGGGATTGGGCCTTGCTTTTCTCGGCGTGCTCGCGATCTTCGTTGGGGTTCAGCAGGTGGTGCGCTCCGTAACCAGCGTTGTTAGTCCTCAGCACCAAAAACGGCTTGCGGACGTGATATACCGGCGCAGGTATCTGGCGTCGGGTGAGCGCGTTGTTGCCATAGGAGGCGGCACCGGGCTGTCAACCCTCCTTAGGGGTCTTAAGGAATTCACAAGCAACATAACCGCCATCGTTACGGTTACAGACGACGGCGGCAGTTCCGGACGGCTGATACGCGAGTTTGGGATTCTCCCACCCGGCGATTTGAGAAACTGCCTTGTGGCGATGGCGGACGAAGAGCACTTAATGTCGAAACTGCTACAGTACCGCTTCAACGGATGCTCCAGCGAGCTTGAGGGTCACAGCTTCGGAAATCTGTTTCTCACCGCCATGACGCAGATCACCGGAGATTTTGAACAGGCGGTTAGGGAAACCGGACGCGTTCTGGCGATTCGCGGGTTGGTACTGCCCTCAACTACGGACCCGGTTGTGCTGGAGGCCGAGCTGATAGACGGCAGGGTGATCAGGGGTGAAACCGCCATTACGAAAGCAGGCGTGTCTCAAACGCTTTCCCGGCTTAGATTGGTACCGGAAGACGTGCCTGCTCTTGAGGATGCAGTCGACGCAATTCTTAAAGCGGCGCTTGTTGTTATCGGTCCTGGCAGTGTTTACACAAGCGTTGTTCCCAATCTGCTTGTTAAAGAAATTGCGAAGGCCGTTTCCGAAACAAAAGCGGTTCGCGTGTACGTCTGCAACGTGATGACACAGCCGGGTGAGACAGACGGCTATGCAGCCTCGGACCATGTTAGGGCCATCGAGAGGCAGTTCAACGGGCGGCCGTTCGATTACGTGGTGGTGAACACGAGGACTCCTGCAGAGGAGGTACTGCGGAGGTATGCCAAGGAGGGCGCTTACTGGGTCCGTCCGGATGTGGATCGGATAAGGCAAATGGGTTACCGCGTGCTGACAGGGGATTTTATATCGGACCAGGATCTTGTTCGCCATGACTCGATGGCTTTGGCAAAAGCGGTTTTGAGCCTGGTTTAGCCGTAAAATAAAGCGCAGAATAAAGCCTGGGCTTGCTGATTGAAGCCCGGGCTTTTGTTTTTCGAAGTTGGAAAACCGCCCTTCAAGAAGTTTTGGCAAACAAATCGTTTTGCCGAAACCAACAACAACTGATTGAACCGGCAAAACGATTTGCCAACACGGACTGATTGAACGCCAAAACTTCTTGCAAGAAGTTTTGGCAAACCAACACGAACTGATTGAACGCCAAAACTTCTTGTTGTGCAAAAACAAGCCGCTTTTATGGAACAATACGAATAGCCGAGCAACAGCGCGGCGCAGGGGCGAAGGTCTTGAAGGAGCTGACCGGCGATGAAGCTGGTACGCGGCCAGCCGAGCGGCGGTGTCCTGAGCAAAGCCCTTCACCGTGCGCGGCGGCATCGCTATGCGGATGAATAAGAGGCCCGCGGCCCGCTCGCGGTGCCGACAGGCGCGCGATCAGCAAGAAAACCACGAAAGATGGAGGATAAAAAGTGAAAGCTTTCAGAAAGAAAAGCCACGGCTTTACGCTGATCGAGCTTCTGATCGTCATCGCGGTCATTGCCATTTTGGCCGCACTGGCGATACCGAACCTTCTTGGTTCGCGCAAGGCCGCAAACGAGACCAGCGCAATCTCACAGCTCCGCACGATCATGTCCCAGCAGGAGCTGTTTAAGTCCAGAAACCTCAACGGAGATGGAACATATGGGACGCTGGCTCAGCTTGAGGCTAACAACCTGGTTCGCTGGCCGACTGCTGGCAGCTACGTGAAGTCGGGATACGTGTTCTCGGATTTGGTAGCCAGCCCAACCGCCGCAAGCTGGGCAATCAAGGCCGATCCAATTCAGCCCGGTACTTCCGGCGATCGGTACTTTGCGGCCAGCGCAGATGGTTTCGTTCGCGAGAGAAGTGCAGAAGACGGCACATTTACTCTGGACAACTTGACAGCCTCCGAATCCAAGGTGGTTCAGTAATCTAGAGCAGGGTGTTAACGCCTGAGTAAAAAAGATTGGGAGAGATCCAACTTGGATCTCTCCCACTGCTTTTAGGCTGCACAAGAAGTTTTGACAAACCAACAGCTGTTAATTGAACGTCAAAACTTCTTGAATGAACGTTCGGCTAAGAGCCAGAAGCTCCCTTCAAGAAGTTTCGGCGTTCAATCAATCCATGTTGGTTTGCCAAAACTTCTTGTTGGGCTGGTTGCACCTTGACCAGATGATCTACCCCGCAAATGCTAAGCGAGCGTGCAACAGCACTGCCAGGTCTAGTTACAACAGTAACAGTCGAAGATGAGCCAAGAACGGCTTGCTCTAAAGCTTTGATCCCGGAGCTGTCCATATAGCGGGTTTCGCTCAGGTCAACTACGGACTGTCCACCCCTTTTCATTTCCGAAAGCAGCAATTTCTTGAGTTTATCCGCGCAGAACCAGTCTACCTCTCCGATCACACGGATCGTGGTGCGCCCGGGATCGCGTCTGACGTCCAGTTTTAATCCGAGGGCATCCGGTTGAGAACCGTTTGCTGGGCTTTGCATAGCCATTTTTCGCACCCCTCCCTGGACGCGACCCGAAGTCGCTAACCACTTCCAATTTTACCCGTGCTTCTCGGCGCTTAAACCCACTGAGCAAGAAGTTTTGGCAAACAAATCGTTCTGCCGAAACCAACAACAACTGATTGAACCGGCAGAACGATTTGCAACATGGACTGATTGAACGCCAAAACTTCTTGCAAGAAGTTTTACCAAACCAACAATGGGTGATTGATCGGCAGAACTTCTTGCAGATCGTTCTGCCAAGTCCATAATAGCAGTCGGCGGTTCTGGCAAAGCGACTTAGTGGAGATTCGATTTGTCCTTCTGGGTTTTGCGGAAAAGCGAGTTCTCGCGGCAGGAGGGCCGCAAACAGTATTGAACATTCATCTATCGGGAAACAATGCATACTGAGCAAGCAGGAGGATGTATACCCCGGCTTTCCATAGTTATCACCGCATCCACCGGCGAGGCAGAGCTTCTGCCGGAGTGTTTGAGCTCGATACAAAACACGTGCCGCAGTCTGCAGTATGAAGTTATCGTGGTGGATAACAGATCGGAGGACGGATGCGGTAAGGTTGCGGTGGACGTTATGCCGGATGCGGTTGTGCTGTCGCCGCCCATGAGATACGGGTTTGGGGCGAATATGAACCTTGGCATGTCCGTAAGCCGTGGGCAGTACATCATGATAGCCAACCCGGATGTGCGCCTGCTGGATGGATGCGCAGAAGGGTTGGTTAAGTTCATGGACGAGAATCCAAGCGTTGGCATAGCCGCGCCGAAGCTCTTGAACAAAGACGGCTCTTTGCAGTTTTCCTGCAGAAGGTTTCACACGCCGGCTTCTTTGCTGCTGCGCAGAGGACCTTGGGCAAGGCGATTTGCGAATTCGGCCGCCGTGAGGCGCTTCATGATGGCGGATTGGGACCATGACTCAGTTGCCGATATAGATTGGGCCATCGGGGCATGTTTGGTTGTGCGCCGTGAGGCATTGGAAGAAGTCGGCGGATTTGACGAGAGGTTCTTTCTCTACTTTGAAGATGTGGACTGGTGCTTAAGAATGCACAAGCACGGCTGGCGGGTTTGCTACGTTCCGCATGCAGTGGCCATTCACTTCTACGGACAGCACAGCGCCCGCAGTCTTTTAAGCAAGGCGGCCAAGCATCACTTCATAAGCCTTGTGAAGTTTCTGATTAAGCATCGTGGGAGGCTGGGCATTTGAAAGACAGCCGGGACGCTGAAGCTCCGGGTGGCATCGGTATTGCAGTGCATGGATGTGAGAATACCTAGCGCTTCGGGAGACGAAGAGATGATAGAAGGCGTGAAAGTAATCGATCTTACAGTGGTTGAAGACGACAGGGGGTTTCTGATAGAGATAGCGCGTTCAGCAGATGATCCAAGCCCGCACGGAGTGGTGCATCGGTTTGGGCAGGTGTACCTCGTTGGCGATCCTGTGCGCGGCACAATTCGGGCTTTTCACAAACATGCGGAGCTTTGGGATTGGTTCTTTATATGCCACGGAAGCGCTAAGTTTGTGTTGAAGGATGACCGTCCGGAAAGCCCCACATACGGTGAAATGATGACAGTTGTGGCAAGCCAGCGGAAGCCCAGGCTCATTGTTGTGCCTCCGGGCGTATATCACGGCTGGATGTCTTTGGAGGATGATACCCTCATGGTGAGCACTGCGAGCCACACGTACAAACACGGGGATCCAGACGAGGTGCGCATTCCGCCGGATTCCTTCGGTGATGTGTGGAGTGTAAAGGGGCGGTAGCGGTGAGCAAAGTTCTTTTGGTCGGCGGGGCCGGATACGTGGGCAGTGTGTTGGCCGAGGAGCTTTTGGAACGCGGATACGCTGTGAGGATTTTGGACAGGCTGTACTACGGCGATATAGGCCTCAGAGACATTCGCGACAGGGTGGAGTTGGTGGTTGCTGATATGAGAAGCGTTGGACCGGAGGTGTTTGAAGGTGTGGACGCACTGGTGAACGTCGGAGGCCTTTCCAACGATCCCACGGCAGAATACAATCCAAAGGCCAACCGCGAGATGAACACCAACGCTAGCTTGGCTCTGGCCGAGGCTTGCAAAAAGTTCGGAATTCGGCGCTACATCTTCGCATCCTCTTGCTCTATTTACGACCGCGGAGTGGGGAGTGACGAGAAAGACGTTCTTCAAGACGAGACATCGGTTGTGAACCCGAAAGCCGCTTATTCGCGGTCGAAGTACGATGCGGAGCGCGGCCTTCTGGAAATGGCCGATGACAGCTTCTGCCCTGTCGTCCTTCGGAAGGCCACGGTTTTCGGGTTCTCTCCGCGAATGCGGTACGACCTGGTGGTGAACACCTTCGTAAAAGACGCACTGAGCCGGGGCGTGCTCACTCTGCACTACGGCGGCGAGATGTGGCGTCCCTTGGTTGACGTTCGGGACGCCGCAAGAGCGTACATTGCCTGCTTGGAAGCCGACGAAGACAAGGTGCGCGGCGAGGTTTTCAATGTAAGCTTCCAAAACTTGCGCATATCGGAGTTGGCGCTTAGGGTGCGGGAGGCGCTGAGGCAGGTTGGGCTGAACGTGGATATTCGCCCGGACTACGGGTACAAGGGAGTGAGGAGCTACCGAGTGTCTTCAAAAAAGATACAAAGCGTGCTCGGAGTGTATCCCAAGGTCACAGTTGAGGATTCTGTGGTCGATATGGTGGAAAAGATAAAAGCCTACGGATACACGGACTTCGACAATCCCCGCTACTACAACATCCAGTGGATGAGGCTGTTGGAGGAGGCTCACAAGGTTATATCCAGTACCGGTTCGGTGTTCTGAGATCGCACGGCAGGAAGACCTTGCGGAACCCTCCAAATGGTTTGACGCGGCAAGTGTATGGAGGTATTATAAAACCCGGTGGTTGCTGGCCGCCAAGAAGTTTTGGCGTTCAATCAGTCCATGTTGGTTTGCCGAAGCAAACAATAATCAGGCCGGCAAACGGTTTGTTCCGGAAGGGTGGGTCGATTTTAAATCCTAGTTTAGGAGGTTACCTTGGCCAAAGTTTACAGACTCGGTGTTGCGTGCATGGTGCACGACCATGTTTGGGGCGAACTTGAGCATTGGAAGAAACTGCCGAACGTTGAGATTGTGGCCGCCGCGGATGTGAACCAGCCGCTCCTTGACAGGATCAAGGCCGAGTACGGCGTACAGCGGCTGTACCACTCCTGGCAGGAGATGATCGAGAAGGAGGAGCTAGACATCATTCAAGCCGCCAGCGAAAACAGCACAGCCGCTGATATCGTGGAGGCCGCAGCGGCGAAGGGTATTCACGTAGTCTCTGAGAAGCCCATGTCTGCCAGGCTTTCCCAGGCGGACAGAATGATCGCCGCCAAGAAAAAATACGGTACTCAGCTTATGATAAATTGGCCCACCGCTTGGAGCCCGCAGATCAACACCATGATGGAGCTCATCAAGGATGGGGCTATCGGTCAGCCGTTTTACTTCAAGTTCCGCTCGGCGCACAACGGTCCCAAGGAGATCGGCTGTTCCGAGTATTTCTGGAAGTGGCTGTACGATGAAGAGCTGAACGGTGCCGGCGCTCTTATGGACTACTGCTGTTACAGCGCCGATATGAACGCTTACCTCTTCGGTTTGCCCAAAAGCGTAGTGGGTATTCGGGCCGTGCTGGTAAAGGACTACCCCGTTCCGGATGATAATGCAATCATCCTGATGAAGTACGACAAGGTTTTCGGTGTTGCGGAGGCCTGCTGGACGCAGCCGACTCCGTACGCTACGCCGAACCCCGTAGCTTACGGCACGGAGGGCTATGTGTGCATCTTCCACAACGAAGTACGTCTGCGCCGCGTAGGCCAGGAGGAACAGGTTGTGGAGGCTAAGCCGCTTCCGGAAGGCCGCCGCAACGGTCCAGAATACCTGGTAACCTGCTTGGAGACCGGGCAGAACGTGGAGGGAATGTGCAGTGCGGAGGTTAGCCGCGACGCCCAGGAAATCCTTGAGGCCGGCTTGATATCTGCCAACACCGGCAAAGCCGTGGAACTGCCGCTGTAGCAAGAAAGTCAAAGGGATTTTTCTTCTCCGGAAAGCGCAGGGCAGGCATCCAGC
>JBMFPP010000004.1:0-18933 GCA_049969055.1 Armatimonadota bacterium
CTGGTAACGGCTTCATTGGCTTTCAATGCCACCACCGCCGCTTGGAAGGCTTCCTCGGCACCGCAGTTCGGCTTTTTGTTCGTTCTGATGCAAGTTAAAAACTCATCCATGGCGTAGTAGAAGGACGTTTTCACTGGGTCAACCGTAGCTTCCTTGGCCGGTTCTTTGCCTGCAGCCAGCAGTTTGCTTGCATCTGCGATCAATCCTATGCCGGTGTCGTCTCCCCACTTATCTTTTCTGGCGTACACCTCCCAACCCAGCATAGCCGCGTCGGACTCTTTAAACATCCAGCCGCGCTCATCTCTGAGCATGATTGCGCTGGATGTGCCGAAGAATATCTCGTGAGCACCGTCGTACGAGTTACCCAGAGTGGCGCTGTAAAGCAGGCGCACTCCACCCGGGTATTCAAACACGCACTGAACAGTGTCCGGAATCTCTCGCCCGTCGTTCCAGGCCAAGACTCCGCCGAAGCCGTAAACCGATTCGGGCAGGGCTTTTAGGTACCAGCTGACCACATCCACTTGGTGAATGCCCACTTCGCCCATCAAACCGGTTGATATATTCTTATCCAGCCTCCAGTTTATTTCCTTCTCTCGTTCGGGGGAAGGAGCGGCTCTGCGCCAGCTTGTCTTTTTATTCCACTGGGCACGCACAGCCACAATCTTTCCTGTTGCGCCGGCCCTAACGAATTTGATGGAGTGGTTCCTCACCCCGCTCGATCGAAGCTGTTGGCCGACCTGGAACACGGTTTTTGCGGCTTTGCCGGCAGATGCTATGGCCTTGCACTCGTCGATTGTGTGCGCAAGCGGCGCTTCGCAATACACATGCTTCCCGGCCTGCAGAGCATCCAGAACTATCTGTTTGTGCAGATGGGTGGGCGTTGCCACTATAACTGCCTGCACATTCTTGTTATCTAGCACTTCCTTGTAGTTGGTGTGTGTGGATGCCTTGGGCGCCAGCTCTTTCGCGCGCGTAACAAACGGCTCGTACACGTCGCACACCGCCGCTACGTTGGCGCCTTGAACGTTGGCCAGCGTTTTAAGCAGTTCCCGTCCCTGCTCTCCAAGGCCGATGACCCCGATGGATACGGGTGGACCGGATGGAGCTTCCTCCGAGCCCGATTCTGCCGCGGTGATCTCTTCGCCGCCGAGCATGGACATCAGGGCGGCAAAGACCGCGGCTTCTTTCAGAAAATCTCTTCTGTTAAGCAGGTCTCTTTCTTCCATATCTCCGCAGTTTCTCTCCATTTCGCAGTTTTGTTTGCTGGGCTTATCACCGTCCGCTTGAGGGCGGCTTTGTACTGTTAATAAAGCCGAATCTGAGGCTTCCATAGAATTAGACACGGTTGGCACGCGTATTGTCACGGCGCCAAATCACAGCTTACACCTTATCGTTTTTGAACGTCAAGCAGTAGTGGTGATGAACGTTGGTTACAAACTCGGAGGGGTATCCCCACATGCCCAGTTTTTTATTGTCTTGGAGCCACAGGCGCTCTCCTTTAAAGGTGTAGTAACCCGAGAGGGCAGACACTAGGTCCCAGGCGAAGGTGCAAACCCTTCCTTCCGGAATTCGGATGTTTTGGGCTACCACTGTTAAGTAGCGCCCTGGGTCCAGCAAGCTTTGCAGGTTGGCCAGTATATCCACCAAAGCGGCGAGGAACTCGTCGTACTCGTCTATAGAGCTCAAGTCCGCAGGGTCGCCGCAGTAGTCCGTAGGCAACCCCTTGCGCATTCGCTCTTTGTGAGCGGAGTCCACGTTTCCGCGGCTGGTCTTCAGCATACGCCAGTACGGCGGCGAAGTGAGAACATACTGCACGCTTTCAATGCCGGCTCCTCGGCACAAACTGCCGGCGTTTCTGGCGTCGCCGTGAATCAGTAGGCTTTCTTTGGCAAGGAGTTTTGTGCCCGCTTCCACAAACGCCGCCGAAAGCTCTATGCCAACACCGCGGCGTCCGCATGCTTCGGCGGCAACCAATGTGGAGCCTACCCCGGCGAATGGGTCTAAGACTACTTCACCCGGCATAGTGAAGAACCGGATGAAGTCCTCCGCCATCGCTTCGGGGAACTTGGCTGGGTGAAGTATAGTGTCTTTGCTTCTGGGAGGAGGGTTGCACACGAACCAGCTTTTGGTGAACCGCATCCACTCCCGAGCGCTGAGGTTGTTAAGCCTGCGTATGCACCTGCGGCCGGGCTTCGTATTGCTGGTTGTTTCCATGGCTTTCGGTAAAATTTGTTCGGCGCTTGCGCGTCTTGCTCCTCTTGTCTGCGATTTTTGCGGCGGAATTTGAAAAAGCCAAGAAAGGTTATTGCGTAATTGCGATATATTGTGTATCATATAAGCAACTTAGTTTCTGGAGGTTAAGGTTATATAATAGTAACCTGGCTTGCAATGCGTGGGATACTGCTTGGTATATGCGCATATATCGCATTTGCGCCGGCGTGGAGTGCCCAGCCGAAACCCCTTTCACTGGAAGCCACCGTGGTAAGCGTACAGCGCGAGTCGTTTCCGCACGCAGTGATCACCGCCAGAGTTTCTGGGGGCAGTGCTGCCAAGCCCGGCGAGGTCCTCACACTGAAGCCAGGTTACACCGCCGTGCGCGGCAAAACCATTAACCTCTATGCGCCAGCCAATTACCGTTTGCTGGCATCGTATTACCTGATGCCGGGCGACCGCATAATCGCTGTGGTGGAAGCACCAAGCAAGCAGGGAATGCCGTGGGCGCTGAAGAGTTTGGAGCGCATCCCTGAAAAACCGACTTTGAAACCCGCGGTACTGCAGGTTGAGGTATCCACAAACCGCCGTGTTTACCAGCTTGGAGATCCAATAACCATAACCCTCACTGTAACCAACCGCGGTGGAATGCCAGCGCCGCTCACCTTCACCACATCTCAGAGGTACGACCTCACAGCATCTCGCTCCGGTAGGGAGGTGTGGCGGTGGTCCTACGGGCGTGCTTTCGCTCAAGTGATTCAGAACATCAACGTTCGCCCTGGCGAAACCATCTCTTTCGAGGAAACGTGGGATCAAACCGACAAAGACGGCGACCAGGTGCCGCCGGGAAGCTACACGATAGTCGGTTGGCTCACCGCCGAGGGTCGCGAGCAGACCACGAGGTCATCAGTTGAAATACGCATAGCCGAACCCGAAATCGAAGATACTCGCACAACAAAAGTTGAAGACATAGCCCGTGCGCCGCGGGCCATGGCGAACAAAGAGGTTACCCTCCAGGGCCACTACCGGGGGTCGTCCCTAACTTCCGGTCTGTTGGTACAAGGTGGGCCTCCGGTCTCTCGAAGGGATTGGGTTCTGGAGGATGAAACCGGAAGCATATACGTATCCGGGGCGCGGGCCGCTCAGTTTCAATTGCAAGCGGAGATGGACGTACAGGTGCGTGTTCAGGGCATTGTGAAGCTTGCACGAGACGGTCGTCCGTACGTACATGCGTGGTCTGTGCAAAAACTGCGGTGACAAATTAGAGCTTAACTGCAAAGGGGGGATTTAGAAAGCGCTCTGATATTTGTAAAACTTAACGGGAATCCTTCCCGAAGGTTGGCTTGCCGCGGGATCTTTTGGTAGAAGTTTTTACAAGACAAAATTTTGAAAAGGAGTGAGATGGTATCATGGCTTTAACCAGACTGAATGCATCTGGGGCAACATCAACCAAGAACCGTACCGATTCCATATGCCTTTTCAGCGGCATGTGCACCACTTGCGTGGACGGTTGTTTGGGGACCTGCGAAATCGGGCGCAGTGCAATTCGCGGTGCTGAGGTTATTTATCCTCAGCCGTTCGGTTCTGTTACTGCAGCATCTGAGAAAGACTACCCCATAGATCTATCGCACTTCAACATTATGGGCACGGCCGTTGGTGCCTATGGGGTGGAGCCGAGCAGTGATGCCGCCATATTCCCAGCGGTGAACCTGGAAACCGCGGTTGGTAGGGACGGCAGTCTCAAGTGCAAACTTCCTTTCATAATCCCAGGGCTTGGTTCCACAGACGTTGCCAAGAACAATTGGGAAGGCCTTGCGATCGGTGCCGCGCTTTCCGGGGTTCCGCTTACCATCGGCGAGAACGTCTGCGGTATGGATGACAGCGCCGTTATAGAAAACGGCCGCGTTGTCAGCAGTCCGGACCTCGAGCGCCGTGTAAAGCTCTACAAAGAGTGGCAGCTTGATGGCTACGGGGAAATTATTGTTCAGTCGAACGTGGAAGACACCAATCTCGGCGTGCTGGAGTACGCGATCGAAAAGCTGGGTGTTAAAGCTGTTGAGCTTAAGTGGGGCCAGGGTGCCAAGGACATCGGCGGCGAGGTGAAGATATCCAGTCTGGAGAAGGCTCAGCGGCTCTACGACCGCGGCTACATAGTTCTTCCCAACCCCAGAGATCCGGCCGTTATTGAAGCTTTCAACGCTGGCGTGTTCCGCGAGTTTGAACGACACAGCCGCCTCGGTATGGTGAGCGAAGATGCTTTTGCTTCCCGCGTGCAGGAACTGCGCGATATGGGCGCTAAGTACGTGTTCCTGAAGACCGGCGCTTACCGACCGGCGGACCTTGCACGCGCCGTGAAGTGGTCATCCAAGTACCAGATAGACCTTTTGACCATAGACGGCGCTGGCGGCGGCACTGGAATGAGCCCATGGCGCATGATGAACGAGTGGGGCATTCCCACCGTCGAAATATGGAGCCTTGCCTACAACTACCTGGACACCTTAGCCATGCGAGGAGAGTACGTGCCGCCAACCGCATTCGCAGGCGGCATCACCATGGAAGACCAGATCTTCAAAGTACTTGCTCTCGGCGCTCCGTATGTGAAGCTGGTGGGTATGGCCCGGGGTCCGCTTGCCGCCGCTATGGTCGGCAAGAACGTTGGCTCGTTGATTGCGGCCGGAAACATACCAGGTATCTACAAGAGGTACGGCTCCACCATCGAGGAAGTGTTTGTAGGAACGATTGAACTGAGGAGACTGCTCGACGGAAAGTATAAGGACGTGCCTCCCGGCGCCATCGGACTCTTCACGTACTACCAAAGGTTGGCACAAGGCCTGCGGCAACTCATGGCTGGAGCGCGCAAGTTCGCACTGCAGTATATAAGCCGCGACGACATTGCCGCAATAACGCGCGAAGCGGCCGAAGTAAGCGGCATAGCCTACATCACGGAACTCGACGCGGATGAGGTGGAGAGCATCTTGAACAGCTAGCCTTCCCTAAAGACCTGCGCGGGGAGAATCCCTCACCCCTGCTTCCCCTCTTCCGGCTTCGGGAGAGGGGAAGCAGGTACTTTCTTAATCCTTCGGCTTCTTTGCTGGGAATTTTGAAAATCCTGGCTTGGTTGGGGTTGACAAGTTTTACCAGGCGTGGTAGCATACTTTCAGAACTAACGTGTTCTCTCTGTTTGGCACCGGGCTTCGGGAGGGTTTTGTGCAGAGTGGGTCGTTGCCGCTTCGGCGGCTCTCAAAAGGCAGGGTTTTAGTTCGTTTTCCCCAATTTACCCCATGTATCTTTTGCCCCTTCAGTTCTGCCTTGAAGGGAATGCTTGCTTTAGTTGGGCGGGATTTCCAAAACCACTTTCCCCGGGAGGTGATGTTGGCTTTAGGCGAAGCTTCCATCATATGCGGCCCTCTGCCGCTGTAGTTCGGCGCTGTGAAGCGCTCACAAAAGTTCGAGGGAGGGTTTGAACTATGGCAAGATTTAAGCTGCACATTTTGATTTTGTGCGCGGTTTTTGCCCTGTTTGCGGCTGGAGCAGTGTTTGCCGCTCCTCCACAGTCCGACAATTTTGAGGGAACGACTCTTAAGCCTTTCTGGAAGGTTAAGCAGGTTATCTACGACACAACCTATCCCACGCCTTCCTACGAAGTCAGGAACGGCCTCCTGATCATGCGCAGTGCAGACCAGGATGTGTGGATGAACCGCTTTGAGCCGTACTACATCTACCAGGAGGGTATAACCGGGGACTTCACCGTTCAGCTGAAGGTTATCTCTGTTCCACAGCTCAACGAATGGAGCCATGTGGGAATTCTGGTTTGCTCCGGCCCAATTCCAGACAGCTACACGGATCCGAACGACATTCCAACCTGGTGGCTGATTGCGGCTACCCGCAACCGGTGTGAAACTAAAGGCGGCGGTCAGGGCCAGAGCCGAAGCATAACAACCATTGAGGGAATCCAGCCGCCGTACTGGATTCGCCTGGACCGCCAGGGCACCATTATCCGCGTCTTCTACTCGCTCGACGGCGGCAAGAAGTGGGAACAAGTTAACGACGACATTGATATGAGTGCCGAGAATGTACAGAGACCGTTCGAGGATCCTCTCACAGTCGGCATTCATATGCAGACGCACGCCGGCCAAACCATGGGCGAGGCGGTTGTTACCAGCTTCCAGGCGGGAACGATCGATCAAGCCGGCAAACTACCGGGAGATGCCGCCGCTCCGGCGCAGGTAACCGGCAGTGTTAAGGACGATAAAGGCAACCCTGTTGCCGCCGGCACCACCGTTCAAGCTGTCTCCGCAACCGGGTTGGTGATGAATGCCCGCACCGATGCCGACGGGAACTTCCAGATGTTCCTTGACCCTGGGACCTACACCTTCACCGTGGCATCTGACCTGTTTGAAGTTCCAAGTGCCCAGCCGGTGAAAATAGAGGCTGGACAGAAGGTTACTCAAAACTTGGTAGTGAAGCCGTATCCCAACATCGACCTGTCTTCCGCATCTACGGATACCACGGTGTCTGTTACGGCCTGGGGCGGTTACGACGATCCGACCGTGGTTCGTCCCGATAGCTTCGACCCGGCCAAGCCGGACTTCAAGGAGACTGCAGACTGGATGCAGGTGGATTGGCCCGGCGACCTGCAGGCCGGCAACCCGGTTCCGAACAACAGTTGGTTCTGGTACCGCATTAAATTCCGCATCCCCGAAGGTTTTAAGCAGTACAAGGGCCGAGCGTTGTTCCTGTACGGGTTTAACTGCGACGACAGCGATCTCACCTTCGTTAACGGTCACTTCGTTGGGCAGATGCTGTGGTCTTGGGATGCAGTTCGCAACTACCTGGTGCCCAGCGAATTCATAAACTGGGACGGTGAGAACGTTGTAGCCATTCTGGGCAACCAGGGCGGCGGCGGAGCTGGAAGCCAGCTCAGCGCCGGCCGACTGCGCATCGGTTCAGACAAAGTGGGCGCCATTTACGGCCGCGTTGTATCGGAGACCGGTGTTGGCGCCAACAGGCTGACGGTTGAAATTACCGATCCGACGGGCAATAAGAGCTCTACAACCACGGCAGATGCGGATGGAAGCTTCTGGTTTACCAACCTTACTCCGGGCACGTACAAGCTCACGGTTTCCGGCAGGGGCGCTGTTGCTCTGCCCGATCCGGTTACCGTGAATGTGGAAGGCGGCAAGGTCGCTATGGTGCCCGAGCTGAAGGTAACCGGCGCTGGCTTCGGCCCTAAAGAGCTTGCCCCTGTGGATTTCGCCTCGCTCAAGGGCCAGGACATCAACTCCTCCGGCGGTAGCCACAAGGTGTCCGGCAAAGAGCTGATTGTGCAGGCGGATGGTGCGGATATCTGGGGCAACGCCGACGAGTTCTACTACGCCTACCTGCCGAACAAGATAAGCGGAGACTTCACCGCGGTTGTGAGGGTGCTTGACGTTGCCCAGGGCGGAAGCGACTGGAGCAAGGCCGGTATCATGGTGCGCGAGACGCTGGATGCTGGGTCGCGGCACGTGTTTGCGGCTGGGACGTCGCACCACGGCGCCCGCCTGCAGTGGCGGCCTCTCACCGATGGAGCGTCCTCGGACCTGGGCGGCGACAACTGGTGGAGGTTCGGCACCTGGATCATGCTGACCAGGAGCGGCGACCGCTTCTCGCTCTACAAATCGGAGGATGGAAGCGTGCCTGCGCTGGTGGCGGAGACCACGGTTGCCAACTTCCCGAAGGACCTGTTCATCGGTTTGGCGGCCACCTCGCACGCCAGCGGTGACGTCCGCACAGCCCGGTTTACCGAGTTCAAGCTGGCGCCGATGGCCTGGGAGCCCGCGGTTGCGCCTCCTCCGCCTACGGTGGTTAAGGGCGACCTGAACGGCGACGGCAGAGTCGGCATACCGGATGCTACCATAGCCTTGCAGATCGCTGTGGGTATCTTGAAGCCGTCGGCTCAGCAGTTGGCGGCTGGAGACCTGAACGGCGACGGCAGGATTACTATCGCCGAAGTCACCCAGATACTGCGTGCCGCCGTTGGGTTGACCAAGCTCTAGTGAGGCGGTTTTGGGGAAGGCAGTGCCTTCCCCTTACTTAGCAGAGTGTTGATGGGCGGGCGATTTGCCCGCCTTTTTTCTTGCCCTGCCTCTGCACTTATCCCCTTTTTCGCTCGCGCTGAGAAGAGAAGCCAGGGCACCTTTCTCCTTTGCAAAGCGGTTTTGTTGCTCCCCAATTCGGTGTGTTATAATTGGGCCGAGTATGGTTGTGAAGGTGGAGGGAATCACCTACATAGCGTCGGGGAAAGAGGTGCTCAGCGGGGCCAGTTTGGAGGTGCCCAAAGGCAGTGTCGTCTCCGTTATGGGCATGTCTGGCAGTGGGAAAAGCACCCTCCTGAAGTGCATCGCTGGCCTTATAAAGCCGATCGAGGGCAGAATTTTCCTCAACGGGACGAACATCGTTCCGCTTACGGAGCGGCAGATGGTTCCCATACGCCGGCAGATCGGAATGGTTTTCCAGTACGCGGCGCTGTTCGACTCCATGAACGTCTATGAAAACGTGGCATTTGCGGTTCGGAGGCATAGGCCGAACATCCGTCGAGAGGAGTTGGATCAGGTGGTGGCGGAAAACCTTGGGCTGGTTGGACTTCACGGTGTGGAGCGCCTAATGCCAGCGCAGTTGTCCGGCGGGATGCAGAAGCGCGTTGGCCTGGCGCGCGCCTTGGCGACCAAACCGCGGCTTCTGCTTTACGATGAGCCTACGAGCGGTTTGGACCCGATTACCGCCCGGGTTATTGATGATTTAATCGTGCGGCTGAAGCATGAACTTGGTGTTACGTCGATAGTGGTATCCCACAATCTGTCGAGCATTTTTCGAATATCCGATATTGTGGCCATGCTGCATGATGGTTACATAATAGCAGTGGGCACTCCAGAAGAGATGCGCAACAGCAGTGATCCCGTTGTGCGTCAGTTTGTAGAGGGGCGCGCCCAAGGTCCAATAAGCGCTGTTGGGTAGGTTTCTCTCTCCTTTCATCCAATGTGCCGAGAGAGGTTTGCAGTTTTGCCGTGAAAGGACATGGCGATGAGGGCCGCAACCAAAGTGGGCATAGCAGTACTGCTGGCGGTTTCTGCTTTTGTGTGTGTGCGGTACTACTTGTTGGGGTTTGGCTGGCGTAATCAGACGTACGTTGTTAGGGTGCGCTTTAAGGATGTGAGAGATCTGGATGAAGGCTCATATGTCCGCATGGCGGGAGTTCGCGTCGGCACAGTCCAGCGCATCGACCTAGTGCGCACGCCGGACAATCGTGTGATGGCCGAAGTGGTACTGCAGATAATGCGTCGGTACCGCATCCCAAGGAATTCTGTGTTTCGAATAGCATCCGGCGGTTTGATTGGAGAGAAATACGTTGATATTCTGCCGGGGACAAGCGCCGCTGTCCTGCCGCAGAAGCTGGAGCCTGCGGAAGAAGACGTTGTGTACGGAGTCGAAACACCCCAGCTGGAGGATTTGATTGTGAAGGCTTCCAAGTTTGCCGATGAAACATCTCGGATTGTCGAGAATATCAACTCGGTTGCCAACGCTATTGAGGGCGTACTGCGGGACCTGCGTTTCGGCAAGGATCTGCGTGCTGTTGTGGCTAATGCGGAGCGCGCCGCCCGGCGCGCCGATGCGCTCATCGCCGATTTGCGAAGCCTTGTGGCGGCCAATCGCCCATACGTGTCGCGCGCATCCCGAAACATCGCTGAGACAACAGAAGGCTTCAAAGAGATGGCCAGCGTGATCCGCGATTTGGTTACCGAAGCCGATCTAAAAGAAACCCTTGCCAAGACATTGGCGAACGTGCAGAAGGCGACTGAAAATATAGAGCGCGCATCTGCCAACATCGAGAAGCTGACCGCGGATGAGAAAATGCGCGAGGATCTTCGGGCTACCATTGCTAATCTGAGGCAGAGCGCCGAGAACACCAAAGAGATAACGCTTGCGGTAAACGAGACTCTGAACCGCCTGCTTGGTCGCAGGCGGCGTGAGAGCGGACAGCAGGTGGGACCTCCGCCGCCGGTCTCAGCTGTGACTGGGCAGACCAGCCTTGAGGTTTATCAGACCGTTAGTCCGGGGCGCTTCCGGCTGGATGTGAACAGGGTGCAGCCGCTTTCCGGGGGAAAGTTTGCGTACTTTGGCTTGAGGGACGTTGGAGAGACTACTAGGCTCAATCTGCAGTTGGGGCAGTCGCTGTCTCGCAACCTGGATGTGCGGTACGGTTTCTACGCATCCCGGTTGGGCGTTGGTTTGGATTATAATTTAACCGGGCCTACGGGCTTCAGCTTGAATCTGTATCGCCCGAACGACCTCCAGGTTGACATATACGGAAAAACGCGGCTTCGCGACGACCTGAGCCTGTATTTCGGCATCGAAAGCGCTTTCCGTCGGAACACCGCCGCGTTTGGACTGCAGTTTAGGCGCTGAATCCAAACCTTATTCTCTGCGCGAAGATGAAACCCGGCGCTGTGCAACCCTCGGATCAGATGCACCACGCTTCTTCCAAGATGTTGCCGTGCCTGCTCGGCATGAGCACCGAAGAGATTGTGCGGCTTTTGGAGGGAATGGGCCAGAAGCCGTATAGGGGGCGGCAAATTTCTGCTTGGATATACAAGCACCGAGCGCGCAGTTTCAGCGAGATGACCGATCTGCCGCTCTCGCTTCGTGAGCAGTTATCGGCGGCTTTTTCCATAGGCAGGAGCGAAGTGCTTCTGGAGCGGCGCTCCTGCGACGGCACGGTTAAGCTTCTGCTCGACCTTCAGGATGGAGAGAGCGTGGAATGCGTTTACCTCCCGTATGAGGGCAGGGATTCGGTGTGCGTATCAACACAAGTGGGGTGTCCGGCGGCATGCGCGTTCTGCGCAACCGGTTTGATGGGTTTTCGACGCAATCTTACGGCGGGGGAGATTGTTGAACAGGTTTTGGTTGCCCAGGATGTGGCAGTGCGCGAGCACGGCGAAAACGCCCGCATCAGCAATGTGGTTTTCATGGGAATGGGAGAGCCTCTTTTCAATTTGGATGCTGTAGTAAAAGCGATAAGGCTCATCAACTCAGAACTGGGAATCAGCATGCGAAGCCTCACCGTATCTACGGTTGGCATCACACCGGCTATCAGAAGATTGGCCGAGCACAGACTGCCGTTCACGTTGGCTGTCTCCCTCCATGCACCCGAGCAAAAACTTCGGGAGCAGATTGTGCCTTTGGCAAAGCGCTACCCTCTGGACGAGCTTCTGCAGGCTTGTCACGAATACGCGGAGATTACGAGTCGGCGGGTGACATACGAGTATGTTATGCTGGCAGGGGTGAATGATTCATTGAGGCATGCGCGCAGACTCGGTATGCTTTTGAGGGGAGAGTTGGCGCACGTTAACCTGATCCCGTACAACCCGTGCCCCGAGATTGAAGGTTTTGAGGCATCGCCGCCGGAGCAGATTCAGCGGTTTCAGGAGGAGCTGGAAAGGTGCGGTGTTCGGGCAACACCGCGCATTCCCCGCGGCCGGGACATCGAAGCGGCGTGCGGACAGCTGAAGGGGAGTTTGGCTGGTAGGCAGATCGAATCTTCGAAGGGTGTGCTACCTCAGAACGTAAACCGTAAACAGGAAGATCAACCCGTTGTGCACTGAGTGGGCAACGATGGCCGGTAGTAACGACTTCTCGCGCTCGTACGCCAGTGCCAGAATAACGCCCAGAACAGCCACCGGCAGCCAATATATCATTGGGTGAAGCAGTGCGAAGATCAATGCGCTTGCCACCGCCGCAGGCCCAAAACCGAGCTTCTGCCTAAGCGCGGTGAAGAGGAGGCCGCGGAAGAGAATTTCCTCCAGCACCGGCCCCGCAATCGTTATCATTAGTAAGAACAGACAGAGGGCGCCCCTGTTTTTGAGTGCGTACAGCACTATCTCTTGAATGCGGCTGGATGGAACGGGTATGCCAGCCAGGCGGGTTATCGTGATAGTAAGCAAAATGCTGGCAATGACCATCGGTAGAGAGAACAGGTACCAAAGCACTCCCAACGCGGCGGCGCGCGGAACGCTGGTTGGCCCCAGGCCCACCGAGGATAGGCTCGTTCCCTGTTTTTCGAGGATAAGGCTGAGGGCAACTACGACAACCGCGGTAACAGCGCCAATTCCCGCAACAACAGCCGTCAGGAACAGCACCGGCGATTCGCGGTGGTCCGCGCCCAAGGCATCGGGCAACACGCTTCCGGCCGAGATTTCTCCGAGCAGTCCAAAGCCGAAGAGAAGCAAGAGCACCCGTGGATTCGGGTTTACTGTTGAACGCTCGGTTGGTTCAGCCACGCACATACTGCTGTAAAAGATTTGTGGTTGCTTTGGGTGAAGCGGGATGGTGAAGCTTCATCCCAGAATCCATCCGGTGTACAGAAGCCGAAAGAGAAGGGCCCTCACCACGTCGATGAGGAGCAGGGCGATCAGCGGCGAGAAGTCCAGCGGTACGTTGCGCATGTACGGGTGAAGGACGCGCCTGATCGGCCTGAGAATGGGTTCTACGATGGAATCCAACAGAGCGAGGGCTGGGTGGTATCTGTTGGGGCGGAACCAGGATACCACGGCGTGGATGATGATAAGCAATTGCAAAACACGCAGTGCCAAGAAGATCAATCCGAATATCTGCATAGCGTCAGCTTCCAATCTCCCTAGAACGCTGTGCGGCCAGTTCAACAGCGCGGATGAGGCTCCAGCGCACTCCACCCTCTTCCAGCGCTGAAAGGCCGGCAGTGGTGGTGCCGCCCGGAGAGGCCACTCGGTCTTTGAGTACAGCGGGATGCTCCCCGGTATCCAAAACCATTTTCGCGGCTCCGAGGCAGGTTTGCGCCGCCAGCTTCAATGCCAATTTGCGGGGAAGGCCCATTTTCACGCCGCCGTCGGCTAGGGCTTCCAGCATGAGGAAGAAATAGGCCGGCCCGCTTCCGGAGAGGCCTGTAACAGCATCCAGAAGGTTCTCTTCCGCTTTTTCAACCAAACCAACCGCTCCGAAAAGGCGGGTTACAATCTCCTCGTGTTGCGGCTTTACCGAACTACCAACGGCGTATACCGACATACCGGCTCCAACCAAACAGGGAGTGTTCGGCATTACACGTATAACAGGCGTTCCCTCGGGGAGCAACCCTTCGAAAGTGCGAATGGAGATTCCGGCCGCTATGGAAATAAACAGCTGTTGGGGATTTGCGGCCGGACGAATCGTTTGCAGGAGGCCTGAAACGTCTTTGGGCTTCACGGCAATTACCACGGTGGATGCGCGGCGCACCGCGGCGGCTGGGTTAACTTCCGATTCTGCCCCGATCTCGCCGGCCACCCTGCGTGCCAAAGGCTCAACAATGTCGCAAGCGAGAACCTCTTCTGGGCGGTAAACCCCCGATGCCACCGCGGATTTGGCCAGGGTACTGCCCATCGCCCCAACGCCGATAAATGCGATTTTTTTCGCCTGCTTCACTGCTCAATCTCGATTGAAGAATAGGTCGCGCTGTTCCTGATCTATTTCGTCTTCTACACAGATCCCCACATTGCTCGGTGTGAACAGGAAAACTTTCGCGCCTACACGTTGATAATACCCATCCAAAGCATAGGTCACTCCGCTGATGAAGTCAATCATGCGGAGTGCCAGCTCGCCATCGGTTTTTTCCAGGTTGAGGATAACCGGGCGGCGTTGTTTCAACTCGTCGGCGGCGGCTTGGGCATCGGTAAGGGTTTTGGGGGCTAGCCGCACCGATATTTCGGTTGGGCGCGCCTGCTGTACGCGCAGAACCACTTTGCTGTTGCCGCGCAGGCCTTTTGCGGCAAAACCCGGCTCGTCTTCCTCGTAGCCATCCTCTGGATCGTCTTCCAATCCGATTTTTCGCTTAAGCCTGGTTAGCCAGCTCTCCGAAACCTCGTATTCTTCTCCCTCGTCAGTCATCTGGCGTCTGTTCACCGAAAGCAACCTCCTCTGGGTGTTACATGTTGAAATGTGGATTAATAGCTCGGCCGCGGATGCGAGCCGCTTGAAAAGCATTTTGTGCGCGGTTGGGCGGGGCAAATGTGCAAATCTTCTGGTCAGAAGAGAGTACTTTTGGGAGGCAGAAGGCCATCTGCAGAGCACGTTTGCATTAGCGGGTTCTGGGACCGAATATGCCAGTGCCTATGCGTACTAAGTTAGCACCCTCTTCTATCGCTTGTTCGAAATCCGCGCTCATCCCCATCGATAAGTACTGCCTGCATTCATTATCGAGCTGGTCGAACAAGCTCTTTAGGGTGCGGAAGTAGGGCCTTGCTTGTTCTGGGTCGGCAGTTGGCGGTGGAATTCCCATCAGGCCTCTTACTGATATTCCTTGAATGCTTCGGAGTTTCTCGACCAGACTCAGGGCTTCGTTTGGAGCAACGCCGCTTTTTGTGCTTTCTCCCCCAACGTTAACTTCCACAAGCACAGGGATTAACAGTCCGGCGGCGGAGGCGCGGCGGCCGAGCTCCAGTCCCAACTCCAGGCTGTCGACACTGTGCACCAAACAGAAGCGACCAACCACATATTTGGCTTTATTGCGCTGAAGTGAGCCAATGAAATGCCACCTGACGCCAGGGCCGATCTGTTTTATCTTCGGGAGGGCCTCCTGCACATAGTTCTCGCCGAAATCGGTGAGCCCGCAGGTGATTGCTTCTCTAATTCTTTCAACCGGTACCTGCTTGGTTGCCCCAACAAGAAGGATTTCGGAAGGGTTTCTTCCGGCGCGCTCGGCCGCTTTGGCAATGCGCTCCCGAACGCGCTCTATATTTGTTTTTATGTCAACCGGCGGTTTGCTCATCAATACCCCCGGACGCAATCGAGATAAACTTCTGGATGTTTTCCGGACTGCCAATTACGATTAGGGTGTCGCCAGCTTCTATCTTTGAATTGGGATTTGGCTGTGAAAGCGTGAAGCCGGACTTTCTCACGGCCACCACTGTTATTCCGTAGGTGCAGTTTAAACTTTGATCTCCGAGCTTGGTTCCGATGAGCGGTGAGTTCTGGGCAATTCGGGCTTCGCCAAGCTGGAGGCTCAATTCTCCGGTGAGCAGTAGCTTGTCCAAAAAGTCCACTAAGACCGGATTGAGAACGGCCGCCGCAATTCTGTGCCCTCCGATAACATATGGGGATACAACCTTGTCAGCACCGGCGCGCAGGAGTTTGCCCTCGTTTTCTTGGAGCACCGACCTGGCTACTATGTAAAGGTTTGGGTTCAGCTCTCGGGCGGTGAGGACAATGAAGACGTTAACTGGATCGCTGGATGCCACCGCTATCAATCCTTTGGCGCGGGTGACGCCGGCGGCCTTTAGCACGCTGTCGTTGGTGGCGTCGCCTTCCACGAACAGGTAGCCAGATGATTTGAGAAAGGGGATCTGCTCCGGATTGTCTTCCACAACCACAAAAGGCAGGTTCTGACGGGCGAAATCTTGGGCTATTTGCTTTCCCATGCGCCCAAAACCGCAGATGATATAATGGTCTTTCAAATCCTGTATGGTGCGCAGCATTCGTTTGTAGAAAAGGCTTCCGTATATCTCTTCGCTTACTAAGAGCTCCACTCCCACGCCAAGCGCCCAGGCTCCAGCGGTTACCCCTAGCACTGTTACAGCTATTGTAAGAATTTTCCCTTCCACAGAAAGCGGCTTTACTTCTCGAAAGCCGACCGTTGCCACCGTAATAACGGTCATGTAGAGCGAGTCCAGGAACGACCATCCCTCCAAAATCTGATATCCGGTTGTGCCGAGGAAGATCACCGCCGTGAGGAGAAACAGCGCTGTTCTAAAGCGCTTTACATTGTTCTGAACGGCGATGGAATTGGCAGCCTGCATGGGGATGCACCAATTGTCTTTTCTCAAAAGCAGAACAAGTTCCTGCAAAAGCGTGCACTGCTGGGTCTGTATGGTTTTTTCTAGCAGGATCTGCGCTGGTATTTTTGGCAGGATTGGAGCAGTCTGGGTGGAAAAATAAGGCGGGGTGAAGGTGGTTTGTCGCAGTGGGAACGAATCGTTTGGATAGACTCGCAGATTAGGCAGGGCAAGTACCCGAATGCCAACAAGGTGGCCGAGGTGTTCGAGGTCAGCCGGCGGCAAGCGTTTCTTGACCGCGCTTTTATGGAGGAAAGGCTGGGTGCTCCCATTGCCTACAGCCGCCAGCACCGCGGCTGGTATTATACTGATGACGCTTATTCACTGCCGGCCATTCTGCTTCGCAGAAGCGAACTGCTCTCTTTGTTCCTTGTTAAGGAGCTGGCTAGTAAATACCTTGGGCCTGAATTTGCAAAGCAGATTGCTTCTGCTTTACAGCGGATAGAAGTGTATCTTCCAGACAGCGCCAGCGTGGATGTGGACGGCTTTATCAGTGCGGTGGTTTTTGCCGGGGCACAGGGCGGAAACGTTGATTTGGAGCTTCTTACATCTCTTCAGCGGGCAGTGGCCAGGCGCAGAAGGGTGCGCATCGTTTACTACACGGCGGGAACCGGCCAGACCAACGAACGCGTTGTGGATCCGTATCGGATTCTGAACATCCGCGGCGAGTGGTATATGATCGCATACTGCCACCTGCGCAAAGATTTTCGGGATTTCCGCTTAAGCCGCATAAGAGATTGGGAGCTGTTGAGAGAAACTTTCACTCCGGACCCGAACTTCGACATCAATCAGTATATAGACTTCGGCTTCCAAGCCGAGCACGGCGGCGAGCCGATGGATGTGGTGGTACGTTTTGACGCCTACAGGGCGCGCTGGGTTCGCGACCGCGTTTACCACCGCACACAGCAGTTGGAGGAGCTTCCGGACGGCGGGGTGCTGTTAAGGATGAGAACCGCGGCTTTTCACTCTGTTGTTAAGTGGGTTTTGGGTTTTGGCCCGCACGCCGAAGTGTTAGAACCGAAGGAGCTTCGAGGGGCTGTTGCACAGGCGGCCGCTCAAACCGCGAAGCTTTACGCCGATTCAAACCGCGGCTCCGAAAGCACTTCGGAATCAGCTTAGTGTACCCTTACCACTGCATCCTTTGAGATATTTTCTCCTCAGCTGCTTGCTCCATGTTTGCCCACCCTCATTCCCAGATCTTCTTCCACTTTTAGCTGGAGAATGAAGCGCCCGTGTGAAGCCGCTTTCAAACATATTCTCGAGTCTTTGAAGGGCCTTCGGTGTTCGGGTTGCCTGCGAATGCGTTTGGGTGATATATTGACATGAGGGTTTTTTACTGCGCGGGTTTGTTGTACTTTCCAAGGCTGAAACCACGTCCTCGCGCGGTATCGGAATTAAACCACGGCGGTCTATCTGGGCATTATGAACATTTACACTCGCACCGGGGATTCGGGTGAAACGAGGCTCTTGGGACCACAGCGCGTTCCAAAAGACGATCCGCGCGTGCAACTTCTCGGCGAAGTAGATGAGCTTAACGCCTTCCTTGGCTGTGCCGTATCCTCTGCTTCGGATTCGGAGATTGCGGAGGTTGTGGTTTCAGTCCAAAATACTCTTTTCGCCCTTGGGGCCGAAATCGCCGCTGTCGGCTCGGACAATGCCGACAGCGTACCAAAGATCACCCGTGAGCAGGTGCAGGAGCTGGAACAGGTGATAGACCGCTACAACAGTCAGCTTCCTCCACTTAGGCGCTTCATACTGCCCGGCGGAACCACCTGTGCCGCGGTGCTTCACATCGCCAGGGCCGTGTGCCGTCGGGCTGAGCGAACGGCGGTTGCTTTATCTCGATCTTTTGAAGTCAATGCTTTCGTGCTTCCCTATCTGAACCGCCTTTCGGATCTGCTTTTCGTTTTGGCGCGGCTGGCGAACGCCAGGGCTGGAGAGGCGGATCGGGAGTGGGAGCCGCAAGCGTAGGTTGGGTGCAGAGTATGTCTAGCGTTGTCGAACTTCTGCGTGGGGCGGACGTATTGGTGTGCGATGGTGCTATGGGAACCATGCTGCACGAACGCGGCATACACTTCGAACATCCCTACGAGTACGCCAACATCACCCATTCAGAGCTGGTCGCGTCTCTGCACGAAGAGTACGTACGCTCCGGGGCATTGATAATAGAAACCAATACGTTTGGGGCGAACAGGTTCAAGCTGGCGGCTTTTCAGCGGGAGAGCTTGGTAAAGGAGATCAACGCCGCTGGTGTGAAGGCGGCAAGAAAGGCCGCAGGCCGAAGTGTGTTGGTTGCCGGCGCTGTTGGACCCATAGGTAAGCCGCTGATGCCGCTTGGCCGTGTCGATCCTGAGGAGGCAGCGGCTGCTTTTCGTGAGCAGGCCGAGGTACTGCTGGAAAGCGGCGTTGACTTTATACTTCTGGAGACGTTTTCGGATATTGAAGAGCTTAAGCTTGCCGTTCGAGTGGTCCAAGAGCTTGCGGACGTTCCGATAATAGCGGAGAAAGCTTTTACCGAGGACGGCGAAACGCTGGCCGAGGGTCTTCCCGCGAGGGTGGCTGCAGAGCTTTCCAATCTTGGTTTGGTGGCTGTTGGTGCCAACTGTGCGGTGGGACCTCAGCGTATGGTGGAGATTGTGCGGATGATGGTTTCCTCCACCGAGCTTCCGGTTTGCGCCATGCCGACCGCCGGTCTGCCGCAGATCATCGACGGACACGTGCACTACAACGCCACCCCGGAGTATTTCGCGCGCTACGGCCGACTGCTGGCCGAGGCAGGTGCTTCCATCATCGGCGGCTGTTGCGGTACGACGCCCGACCACATCCGTGCGCTTGCTACTGCGGTTCG
>JBMFPP010000005.1:0-12371 GCA_049969055.1 Armatimonadota bacterium
AACAGGCAAAAGCGGCACTGGCTTCGGCTCAGGCACGCCTCGACATGCTTCGCAAGGGAGCAAGGGAGCAAGAGCGCCTGTCGGCCCAAAATGCGGTAGCTCAGGCTAAGGCCAACATGGATAATGCCGCGGCTAACCTAAGGCGCATCCAGCAGCTCTTCAAGGAAGGCGCTGTAGCTGAATCGCAGTTGGACCAGGCGCAAACACAGTACGAGGTTGCTAGGGCGGCTTACGATACAGCCGTACAGCAGGCGTCTTTGGTGCAGGAGGGTCCCAGAACCGAGGAGATCCGCGCGGCAGAAGCGGCGGTTGACCAAGCAAAAGAAGCGCTGAGAATGGCTCAGGCGGCCGCGGCCCAGACCGAGGTTCGCAGAGAGGATGTTAGGACTGCGAGGGCAGGTGTGGCTCAGGCCCGCGCCAATCTACTGCAGGCTCAGGACCAGGTGAACCGAGCTGAGGATGGGGTGCGGCAGGCTCGCGCGGCGCTGGCGATTGCTAAGGAAAACCTGGCCAACATGAGCATAGTCTCTCCCATTTCCGGATGGGTGTCAAAGAGGATGACAGAGCCGGGACAGGTTGCCAATCCCGGCGTGCCACTGATGGAGATTGTGGATCTTGGCACGGTGTATTTCGAAGCCAAAGTATCCGAAACCGAGATCGGTATGGTCCGCGTTGGACAGCCGGTATCGGTTTCGGTTGATGCATACCGCGGCGAGACCTTCCGCGGAACCGTTGCGAGGATATACCCCTCGGCAAGCACCTCAGAGCGCAGTTTCGGGGTGCGGATTACCATTCCCAATCCGGGTCAGCGCCTACGTCCCGGAATGTTCGCCCGGGGCAAGATAGAGGTGGCCCGCTATAGGAATTTGCTGGTGGTTCCGGTTGAGTCCTTGGTTGAGAGAGGGGGCAAGAGTGTGGTGTTCAAGGTGGTTGGCAACACTGCCAAGGCCGTGGTTGTGAATGCCAAAGGAGAAACAGACAGCCTGGTTAAGCTGGCGGAGCCGTGTGATCTCAAAGAGGGAGACAAGGTGGTTGTGAGCGGGCAGTCTGGTTTGGAGGACGGCTCTAGAGTCTTTGTATTCAAACGCTAGTGCACAGGAGACCTAACAAATGTGGCTTACCGATGTATCGATCAGACGGCCTGTGTTTATAGCCATGCTTGTGCTGGCTATTGTGGTGTTGGGTGCCAGATCCCGCTCTGATTTGAAGGCCGAGCTGTATCCGAACATAGAGATACCGTTTATAAGCATAGTAACCGCATATCCGGGCGCCGGTCCCCAAGAGGTAGAAAACCTTGTAACGGACCGCATCGAGGAGGCGGTTAGCGGCATCGCCGGGTTGAAGAACGTGACGTCCACATCCAGAGAGAGCCTGTCGGTGGTAGCTTTGGAGTTCGAGCTGGGAACAAACCTGGATACGGCGGCCGCCGACGTTAGGGATAAGATCTCGGCTATACGTGGGGAGCTTCCCCGCGACGCAGAAGATCCGTCGGTAATAAAATTTGATGTTTCGGCCATGCCGGTGGTTACTTTGGGCATGTACGGGGGAGTTTCTGCACGGGAACTGCGCCGGATTGCCGACGACGTGGTAAAAGACCGGTTGGCCCGAGTTAAGGGCGTGTCGGCCGTGTACGTCAGCGGTGGCGATGTTCGGGAGATATCCGTGGCCGTTGACAAAGACAGGCTTCAGGCGTACGGGCTGTCGATAGGTCAGGTAGTTGCCGCGATAACCGCGGAGAACATGAACATCCCAGGCGGCAGTATCAAGGAAAGGGCGCGTGAATACGGCGTTCGAGTGCTGGGAGAGTTCAAGGACGTAAAGCAGATCCGAGAGATGCGCCTTCATATCCCCGGCGGCCCAACCGGAAAAGATTACGTGGTTAGGCTCGGAGATATCGCCGAGGTTTCTGACACCGTTGCTGAAAAGAGTGTTTTAACGCGTTTGAACGGGCGCGACGCGGTGGTTTTGGCCGTGCAGAAGCAGTCCGACGCAAACACCGTAGAGGTTGCTGATGGTATCAAGAAGGAGGTCGAGCGCCTAAAGGCGGTGCTTCCGCGCGGTGTTGACATAATTTTGGTGACGGACCAGTCGGTCTTTGTGAGAAGTGCACTGCACGATGTTAACCGAAGCTTGGCGGAAGGTATCTTCCTGGTGGTTGTGATTGTGTTCCTGTTCTTGCACACCGCTCGGGCTACTTTCGTTGTTGCGTTGGCGATACCTACGTCCATATTCGCGACTTTTATCCCGATGAGGGCGCTGGGTTTCTCGCTGAACATGATGACAATGCTGGCGCTCTCTCTGGTGGTTGGCATTCTGGTGGACGACTCCATTGTGGTGCTTGAGAACATATACCGGCACTTGAAGATGGGGAAGCCGCCTGCGGTTGCCGCACTTGATGGACGCTCTGAAATAGGATTGGCGGCCATAACCATAACCTTTACAGATGTGGTGGTGTTTGTGCCGATCGCGTTCATGAGCGGCATTGTGGGGCAGTTCTTCCGTCAGTTTGGCCTTACAGTTGCCATGGCAACGCTGTTCTCCTTGTTCGTATCGTTCACACTTACGCCGATGCTTGCCTCGAAGTGGTTGAAGCCGGAGGGTGAGGAGAGCGAAGAGAAAGCTCGAGGCCTGATAGGACGTCTCTTTGCCGCGTTCGATAGGTTCTATTCCGGTTTGGATGCCAGATACCGTAGGCTTTTGGCTTGGGCGCTTAACAACCGTTTGCTCACGGTGGTTATCGGTACGGCATCGCTACTTGCGGTCTTCGCCATGATGTTCCCTCTCGGTCCGGCCCGTATACCGATGGCAGTGGTTGTAGGCGCTTTGGGCTTGCTGGGCACGGTGTTTTCAAGGTCTAGGAACGTTGGTTTGGCATTTACGATTGCAGTTGTGGTAGTAGCACTAACGGTGCGGTTCCCGTTTGGATTTGAAATGGTTCCCGATGTGGACCAAGGCGAGTTTTCGATCGTGGTGGAGATGCCGGCCGGGGTCTCGCTGCAGCGCACCGACCAGGTAGTGCGCCAGATAGAAAACATCCTTGCCAATATGGGGAAAGAGGTTAGCTACTTTTACTCCACGGTTGGGTCCAGCAGTGCGGCCGGCATGATGGGCGGCGGCGAGGAGGGCCCCCAGTACGCCCGCATAACGGTGAAACTGATCGATCGCTTTGCCGAGGGAGGAGGCTTTTTGGGGTTCTTCCGAAAGCCTCAGCGCCGTCCGGTGCGTGAAGTGATGGACGAGGTTGTGGAGAAAACCGCGCATATTCCCGCAACGGCTATCCGCGTTTACCAGGTAAGCCGAATGGGTGGCGGTAGGTCGCCCATACAAATGGAGGTGACGGGTTACAACCTGGCGGAGCTGAACCGCGTAGCGGGCATGATTGCCGAGCGGATGTCGAAAGTTCCCGGGGTTGTAGATGTTGAGATCTCCACAAAGATGGGCAAGCCCGAGTATCAGATCAGCGTGGACAGGGTGCGCGCGGCGGAGTTCGGGCTAACCGCAGCGCAGATTGGTTCTGCGGTCCGCACGGCTTTTGCCGGCAACACCGACAGCAAGTTCCGCATAGCCGGCGATGAGTGGGATATTCGGGTTTGGCTTAACAAGGAATCTAGAACCAATGCCCAGGAACTGGAAAACATTGTGGTTGGCAATTATATGGGCCGGCCAGTGTATCTGCGGGATGTGGCAAATGTAGTGATTGCTCCGGCACCCAACAAGGTGGAGCGGAAGAACCGAGAGAGGTTGGTGACCGTAAGCGCCAACCTAGCCACAGGTTACCGGCTGGGCAACGTACAGCAGGCTATTAACAGGGCCATCGCGGATATTCCGTTGGGGAACACCAGGGTCAACGCCGGTGGTTTGAGCGAGACGATGCGTGAGAGCTTCGCCAGCATGTTCTCGGCGCTGTTGCTTGCCATATCGCTGGTTTACATGCTGATGGCGGCGCTGTTCGAGTCGCTTTTGAGCCCGTTCATCATCATGTTTGCGCTTCCGCAGGCGATGATAGGCGCACTGCTGGCTCTTCTCATGACGGGCAATACTCTGAGCATTATCTCCAACATCGGCATCATCATGCTGATGGGTCTGGTTACGAAGAACGCCATACTGCTGGTTGACTACACTAACACGCTTCGAAGCAGGGGCTTGAAGCGGAACGACGCTATTTTGGAGGCGGGCCCGACGAGGCTCCGGCCGATCTTGATGACAACGATGGCCATGGTGTTCGGCATGCTGCCGACCGCGATGGCCACAAGCAATGCCTCGGAGATCAGGGCTCCGATGGCGATAGCTGTTATCGGAGGATTAATTCTGTCGACGCTTTTGACTCTGGTGGTCATCCCGGTAATTTACACCATCATGGACGACATAGCTGTTAAGTTGAAAGGGGTGTTCAGCAGGGCGCCAAAGGCGGAGATGGAGAAAGTGGCTGTTGGCGGTGGAGATTAGCCGCGGAGAAAGCGAATACCGGCGGTTGCACAGGTCCGAGATGCATCCGCCGGTATTTTGGGCTCCGAAAGATTTCTTTATTGGCGAAAGGCGTCAGCCGCTACGGTCTGGAAACGCCGCCGTAGGTTCCGAAGCCGTAACCGGTGCCCCAGGAGCCGTAGCCGCCAATACCGCCGTAGCCCAAGCCGCCCCAGGTTCCAGTGCCCAGGCCGCCGTATCCGCCCCAAGAGCCTATGCCGCCCCAGGAGCCGTAGCCAATGCCGCCGAATCCGCCGAGGCCTCCGTAGTAGCTACCGAAGCCGCCAAGCCCGTATCCTCCCAAGCCGAGGCTTCCATAGCCGCCGAAGCCGCTCAGGCCGTATCCGCCGTATCCGCCTCCTGGGCCGATTAAGCCGCCGGTTATCACGGTGCCGCCGAAGACCTGAGCCACTTCGGCTGGATCAGCGCGCATAAGCGGGATTTTAGCCACCGTTACGCTTGTGCGAGTGGTAGTTTCGGTTGTTGTTTCCGGCGTTGGGGTTGTGGGCGCTGTGGTTGCCTCGGTTGGCTGGGTTTTGAGCGTAATGGTGTAAACGTTCTGACTCTTAATGTATTTGAGGCCGTTGGCGCTGAGAATGCTCCTGAGGGCCACTTCAAACGGCTGGTCGGTAATAGATGCGTTTATGGCAGGCGCAACCTGATAAACCTGCGGATCTACCACGAACGATGCGTTCCTGCCCTTGAAGAGCAAAGCGAGCACGTCCCGGATGTTAGCGTCCTTCACGTCAATGCTCACGCGGTCCTCCGAACTGCTGGAGCTTGACGAGGACGTTTGGGCGAAAACAGAGATCGCCGCAAGAGTGAGCAAGAACGCCAAGCACAGAGCCGTTCCAGATATAATGTATCTGCGTACTCGGATCATGCCGCATCACCTCCCCTCAAGCCGGGTTGGAATATATATTGGTCGGCGCTTTTGAAGCCTGCGTGCGCCAAACTCGTCATTTTCTATTTTAGATTTTACCCCGAGCCTATGGGGATTTATACTTTGAAGTGCACTGCGCTCCATTTGAAGCGTTTAAAGCACTGCTTTGTGGATGCTTGGGTTTTTCGCAGAGCATCTGGAGGATGTTGGGCTTTGGTGTTAAACCTTATCGATGGAGTCTCCACAGGTGATGCAAGATCCCCGTATGCGTAAAAGCCGAGGTATCGGTTTTGTAACCTGGCGCGCCATCTTGGTTGGCTTGCTTCTGATTCCTGTTACATCATACTGCGCGGCGGCGCAAGGGGTGGATATCATTTTGTCGCTCATGGTGCCGCCAGTATCGTGTTTGCTTGTGCTGGTGCTCTGGAACGCCCTACTGCGCATGTGGCGGCCGTCGTGGTGTTTCAGCGAGGGCGAGCTTGTTGTCATCTACGGAATGCTGGTGGTGGCCACAGCAATAGCCGGAGAGTGGGTTACCAACATCCAGCCGCTTATAGCTTCTTACGTTCTATTTGCCAACGAAACAAACGGATTTGAAACGGTTATGCTACCGAACCTGCCGGATTTTCTGTTCATAAAGGACCGGCAGTCGGTGTTGGGGTACCTGGCCGGCGGGCATTCGTTCCGCTACATGCTGAGGAATTTGGGGCCGTGGATTGTGCCGGTGCTGAGTTGGACGGCCTTCGTGAGCATTTTGGCGATAGTGATGCTCTGCATCAACAGCCTGATGCGCACTCAGTGGACGGAGCGCGAAAAGCTCAGCTTCCCGATTATACAGCTTCCGGTTGCCATGATGGCTGGCGGTGGAAGCTCGCCGTTTTGGCGGAATCGTTTGATGTGGATATCCTGCATAATAATAGCTGTTGTGGATATAATAAACGGGTTTGCGTTTCTGTACCCATCTATACCTAGGATCAATGTGAGGTTTCTCGGCGATCTATCTGCGGCGTTTCACACTTATCCATGGAATTCGGTGGGGTGGACTCCGATCGGTCTTTTCCCTTTTATTACGGCAATGTGCGTATTTTTGCCGTCCGATCTGCTGTTCTCAAGCGTTTTCTTCTTCTTCGTGCGCAAGGTCCAGCAGGTGATAGCGGCTTCGTTGGGATATTCGCAGGGGGTTTTCGGCGGAGGGTGGTTAGTGCCGAGCCCGCCGTACTTCAGCGAGCAGTCATGGGGGGCGTTTCTCGGTCTTTTTGTTATGGCGATTTGGATTGCCCGCGGATACTTGAAGGATTTGTGGCACCGCATACGGTTTGGTGAGAACGGTCCGGTGGACGGCATACCGGCACGCTGGGCTTTTGTGGGGCTGGTAGCAGGGCTGGGTGCACTGTGTTATTTCGGGTACGCCATACGGCTGTCGGTGCCGTTCATGCTTCTGTACATACTGCTTTTTCTGGCCTTCAGTGTTGCTCTTACGAGGATGCGCGCCGAGCTGGGTCCGCCTACGCACGAGATGGCCTTTATGGGCCCGAACCAGCTGATCGTGGACTTCGCAGGAAGCCAGATGATGCCGCGTAGGTATATTCCCGTCTTGGCCTCGGTTTTCCACTTTATGAACCGGATACACCGCACCGATCCGATGCCGGGTCAGCTTGAGGCCATGAAGATGGCCGAGCGCTCTCCTGGAATTCAGCGCTTGTTGTTCTGGGCTTTGGTTTTGGCCATAGTTGCCGGCAACTTGGCGGCCCATGGGGTGAGGATATACCAGGGTTATCGGTGGGGGGCGCCTGCAGCTGGCTACGATACGGCGCAGGTGGCGCTTGACCTGCTCAACAACCCGCGCAGGCCGAACGCTACAGCAATGGCTTTTGTTGGTGTGGGAATGGGTGTGGTTTTCGGACTGAACTTTCTGCGGTTCAGGTTTCCGTGGTTTCCGCTTAACCCGGTGGGCTATGCCCTGGCAATGAACTTTGGGGTTGACTACTACTGGTTCGGCATGCTGGTAGCATTTATAGTGAAAACAAGCGTTCAAAGGTACGGCGGGCTTAAGGCTTACAGGAAACTGCACGCCGCCGCGCTCGGCGTGATCTTAGGCGAGATGGCGATAGAAACTATATGGATGGCCATCGCTGTGATATGGCGGATTCCAACATACTCTATCAGCATTAACAGTCGGCTTGGTTGGGATCAGTAGCTGTATCCAGTTCTGCTCCCACAAACGACAAACACTCGTCGAGCTCGGCGCGGCGGAGTTCTAAAATCTCTTCGTCAACCAGGACTTCGGAATACATGGCGCCGCTCCACGCCCCGAGGTGCGCCGCCAGCAGGGGCGCAGGGCGGACTACTGCGGGTATTCCGCGTCGTTCTAGCTCTGCATTGAGCATGTCGGCTTGATATGTTGGGCCCAGCAATATGCGCACTAACCGCGCCATGGTGTCACTTCCAGCGGTTTTGTGGTTCCACCGATGGAATACGACTGCGGCGCGTCTTCTCCTGCCTTTGGTGTTGTTTGGAACATGAGGATTGAAGAGTTAGAAGAGTTTATTGCCGCAAGCTTTTGCCGCGCCCACTGCGTGGTGGCTGGAAGTGGCACCTCGGCAATTTACTTGGCTTTGCGCGCTCTTGGTCTTCGCGGCAAGTCGGTTTTGATACCGTCTGTGCTATGTCCCTCGCCGCTTTACGCAGTGATTGCCTCCGGGATGAAACCACGGTTTGTGGATGTGCAGTTGGAGAGTTTCGGGCTGGATTTGGATGATGTTAGAAGGAGGGCAACGCCTGAATGCAAGGTTTTGCTGGCCGTGCATCCTTTTGGGTATTCGCTGCCGAGGGAGCCGTTGCGGCAGTTGGCTGAGCAGTTTGGGCTGCTCCTCGTTGAAGATGCGGCTCAAGGTGGTTGGTGGCTTCCTCCAGCTCCGGGTTCGGTGACGATCCTGAGCTTTGGGTGGGAGAAGCCGCTGTCGGCGGGCAAGGGGTTTCGGCGTGCGAACAGCGGCCAATCGAACGCCGAAACTCCTTGCTGGGGTGGGGCGGTTCTTACCGACGATGAGCGGTTTGCCCGCGAAGTGCGGCTTCTTCGGGACCGAGAGCCGACAGTGCATATGCTGACGGCCGGCCGGTGCGCAGGGGCGGTGTTCGGAATGCCCGGCCCTCAGATGTGGTGGAAGCCGGTGAGGACATTTGCGCTGGATTCTGTAGCCGAGGGTTTGCGTCGGTGGCCGGAAAATATGGAGGCTCGCTGTCGAATTGCCGCGGTTTACGAGAGGCTTTTGTCGCATCCACTGATTCGGAAGCCGCCGTCTCCGCCCGGACCGCTGTGGAGGTACAGCGTGTTACTGCCAGGCCGTTTTGTTCGCAACCGGGTTCTTGTGCGGCTTGTAAAGCTTGGTGTACCGGCTTGGCGTATGTATCCGCCTCTGCACATTCGTTGGGGGTATCTGGAGGGGGAGAGCCGTTCGCTTCTTCTCCCCAATTCACAGGAAATCGGCGACCGCATCCTGAATCTAATTATCGAGCCCGGCATGACCGATTCAGATGCGGTTTCTTTTGCCGAGGCGCTTTTATCGGCGCTGTGCGATCCAACCGTTTTCACTGAAAGAGAGGATGGCGTTTGAGCATATGGGTAATTCTGATGCAAAAGTTCCCGTGCTGTTCGATACGGATATAGGTTCTGATATCGATGATGCGGTGTGTCTAGCGTATCTTTTGAAGCAGGAAAGGTGCGAACTGCTCGGGATTACCACGGTGACCGGCGAGCCAGAAAAACGTGCGCAGTTGGCCAGCGCGATATGCATGGCGGCTGGGAGGCCCGACATTCCCATCCATGCCGGTGCGGCAGAGCCGATACTTGTTCCGCAGAAGCAGAAGCACGCTCCGCAGGCTGAGGTTCTGCCGCGCTGGCCGCACAGAGATGCTTTTCCGGCAAGTACGGCGGTTGAGTTTATGCGGAGTGTGATCCGAAGCCGGCCAGGAGAGGTAACGCTGTTGGCGGTGGGTCCGCTTACAAACGTTGGACTTTTATTCGCGATCGATCGGGAGGTGCCGCGTTTGTTGAAGCGCGTGGTTTTGATGTGCGGCGTTTTCACCAACCGGCTGGCCGGTGTTGGCCCGCTGGAGTGGAACGCCGTGGGGGATCCGCACGCAACCGCCGTGGTTTTTAATGCGCCGGTGGCGGATCTAACGTCTGTTGGGCTTGATGTGACAGTTCGGTGCACCATGCCAGCTGATGAATGCCGGCGCAGGTTTCGGGGCGGTGTCCTCGACGTGGTGGCGGATATGGCGGATGTTTGGTTTCGAGGTGCCGGCCACATAACGTTCCATGATCCTCTTGCTGGCGCGGTGATATTTAACCCAGACCTGTGCAAATACCAAAACGGCCGCGTTGAGGTGGAACTGCAGAGCTCCAGGCTAATGGGGATGACGCATTTTGATCCAAACGGCGAGAAGTCCCCTCACAAAGTGGCGCTGGAAGTGGATCCGGAGGCTTTCTTCGAGCACTATTTTACCGTGGTGAGCAGATAGATGTTACTTGGTTGTGTTCTTCCTTGAAGCACGGCCGGTGAGAATTCCTATCACCACTGCAATGACGGCCCCTATTGTTGCTGTTATTAATGCGCTTCTGTAATAGGCAAACCAGCTTGCTACCCCGGCGCCGATAGAAGACGCAAAGGCGGCTACAGTTCTCCCAGCCGCGGTAAGTATAGTGCCGATATCCCGCAGGTGCAGTGACCTGTAGTCAAGAGTATCGAGCCATCCTTCGGGCATGGATGCCGCCGCTAAGCTGACAAGCAGTCTCGGGATGACCGCGCCGAGGAAGGCACCGACCCCGGCGTAGATAAAAAGCCTTTTGTTTTCGGATGCGAATGCCGCGATGCGCTGTCCGATTGAGGTTTTGCGGCGGCTTCTTTTTTTGCGCACCCTTATGGTGCCGCATTGAGGGCATCTGCCGAGGGCTTTTTCGTAAACTGTTCCGCATTTTTTGCAAGTAGTGGTCTGAGTTGAACCGCACCTCGCGCACCAGTCGGGGCTGTTAGTGATATCTGCTCCGCATTTGTAACAAGTCTTGGTTGAAGCTGTGGGTTCTGCCATTTTACGAACCTACTTTTAAACAGCCTGGAAGTTTCACCTGTTGCACATCCATGCAACTGCGATCCAGGTAGCTATAAAAACTGCCGCGGCAACTGCGTCTCCGAGGGCGGCCGTAAGCATACCCACGGGCACGGCGGCTATTGCCAGCCGCCGAAAGCGCTTCAGACGCAGTTTCAGCACAGCCGCTCCAAAGAATATGAGTACAAGCCCGGTTATAACCGAATACGGCACTTTTGAAGCTTTCCGGCGATATGCTGTTTGCGAAACGATTCTAACATACGGAGGGCTTTCCAATCAACCAATGAAACGGCCGTCCAAGGAACAGCCGGAAAACGCTTTCCTGGGGCGGCCGCGATGAACCTTCCCTGGGGTTTGCGGTTTAATCCGTTGTTTTGCAAACCCTTCGTTTTTTAGCCTGGCAGCTGATCATCACTGAAGCTTGTCCAAACCCACGGCGGTCCGCAGGATTTTGGTTACCTCGGCTATTTCGATTTTGCCGTTGCCGTTGAGGTCTCCGGCGGCCAGCTGGTCCGCGGTTGGCTGTTGAAGTCCGACAGCGATTCTCAATGCCAGTGTGGCGTCCGGTATGCCTATCTTGCCGTCGCCGTTGATGTCGCCTTTCAGCACAGAGGGCTTTTCGGCTTTCGGGTAGGTAACTGTGAGGTCATCGAAGTAAACGGTGGCCGCTGGAAGCCCGTCCGGGCGGGACAGTGAAAACACCGAGAGGTTTCTGCTTGGGTCGTTCAGGGGCATTCCGCCGAATTGAAAATCCGCCAGATTGAAAGACTTTTGAATCCATCTGCCGGCTTCGTCGGCACTGAACTCGATGTTGAGGTCTGCTGTGGATGTTTGTCCTTCAGCGGTGGTGACGTTGAGCCGAAGCTGTATTGGACCTTCCACTCCTTCGGGGGCCATTGCCCATATTGAGATTGAGTTCGGCAGTGCGCCGTCCGCGTTTTTGGGGATGAATCTCCCGATCGGTGCGTCGGCCGCCGCAAAGCTGTGGTAGGCTGGGTACTCCACCTTCATGGATGTTTTGCCGCTGTGTTTCTCATCCTCGGAGAGGCTGAAGGTGAGTGCGCGCATGACCCAGTCTGAGATGTCCTCAAAGTCTTCTATCACCAAATCTCCGCCTGCAGATGGAGGTACAACGGTTTGCTGGTAGGTTGACTGGGAGTAATCCGTTTCGCCGAGAGGGGTTACTGCCTTTACCCGCCAGTACCAGCGGCCGAGGCGTATTGGCTCGGTGGGTGTGAAGGATGGGGTGGTTGTTGTGTTGGTTGTAGTCGCCGCCGGGTCGAAGTTGAAGGTTTGAGACATTTCAATTACGTATGAGGTGGCATCGGTTACTGGCTCCCACTTGAGTGTTGGCGGGTTAGCTGAGACTACTTCGTCGTTGATGGGGCTGGTTAGGGCAACCTTTGGCATTGGAACGGCCTGCACCGTGCGGGATTCGAAATCCAAGTGAGCATCTGTTCCCGAGGCGGGATAGCAAATGATGAATTTGAAATCCCCTCCGGTATCTACTCCGTTCCGGTATCCCTCGCCGTTTGGATATATGTCGTCCACGGCTCGCCAGTGGCCAACGGGCGGTTTGATCGGCTGGGTGGCTAGCCAGAGGTATTCGCCCGCAGGTTGAGTTGGGAAGAAGAAGCTGACCCAGGCGTTGTCTTTGAAGTTCGTCATCACGGCTGTGGCGATGGGTGCACCGGATACGGTTGTTTCGTAGTCTCCGGTCCACTTAAAGAGTTTAACCGTGTAACCTTTTTGGCCGGTTTCGTCGTTCCAGGTTGGCGAGAGCATGCGTATTTCGTTGAACGGCTTTTCCGCTACGAAGTGCTGGGCGCTGTCCCCACCGCCGAGGTTTTCCGGGACGTGGTTTCCCTGTTCGTAGATCTCTGTTTCTTTGGATGCAGAGCCGTTGACATAAGCTTCG
>JBMFPP010000005.1:12381-18135 GCA_049969055.1 Armatimonadota bacterium
GTAGGTGCTGGCTTCGTATCCCAAGAGAGACACGCCGGGCTTATCCGGGACCGCCTCCGCCATCCACAGGTAGACTCCAGGCGGCTGTACCGGCACCGCCATTGTAACCCAGCCGGGAGCAGACACCTCGAATTCCTGTGACTTAACCACCTGTTTCACCGCGCCGGTGGTGTCGGCGTAATTGCCGCGCCAGCGGTACACGGTGAGTTTAAAGGCAGACCCAGGAGATGCTTCGGCCACGCGAACTTCCAGCTTGTTGAACTCGTCCGGGGATGTGAAGCGCTGGGCCAATTTGGTTGCCTCGTCGATTGGAAATGCGCTCGCCGTTCCTTTGGCCACGAAATGGTTGGTTACCGTTTGCGCATAGCCGGTGGAGCATACTGACGCAACCACCAGCAAAGCGGCAAGTTTTGACAGTGCTTTCATAGGACCCCCTTTTATAAGATGCCGATGTTCTTTCAAAAGCGGCTTTATTTCATCTTCCGCCTGGTCCGAAACATTCCTGTTTTGCCAGGTCGGCTTTCGGCAAGGCGCGTTTGGGGTTTGGTCCCCCGTGCTTAGTGCTTTCCCCAGCGCTCAACGTGAACCAGGTCGGAGAGGCTCCTCCTGGGGGTAGGTGCCGGGAATTCCGCCGGGTAGCCGATGGGGAGAATAGCGACTGGGCGTACAGGGGGGCTTACGCCAACAGCTTCTGCGACCATATTGTCGTTGAATGCGCCAACCCAAACCGTGGCTAGGCCCAAATCGACTGCGGCCAGCATAGCATAGGTGCATGCGATGGTTGCATCCTGAAGGGAGTATAAAGACTCGCCGCGGATGCCATACCGTCGCGAAGAGCGGTTCGGGTCGGTGCAGAAAACCAGAACCACGGGGGCTTGGGCGATAAAGTCCTGGCCCCAGGCCGCCTCCATAAGGCGCATGCGAGTAGAGGCGTCTTTCACTACCACAATCCCGTAGGCCTGCAGGTTTCCAGCAGACGGTGCCGAGTTCGCCGCTTCAAGTATACGGGTTAGCTTTTCATCCTCAACTTTTCTGCTTTGGTATGCCCTAACAGAGCGGCGCATGGAAAACACTTGAAACAGTTCCATTTTCTTCCCCCGATTTCAGCCGTTCTGGAAGGCTTGCAGATTTCCTGCAAACATGCACACGGCTTTTAAAGTGGTTTTTACTGCTGGAAATGCTTTGGATTGGAGAGCGGCCTGCTATAATGAAGCTGATACTGAATTGGTTTGAGTTTCGCTTTAACAGGAAAGTGTTTACCGGTCGGTTTTGCTTGACTTCTGTTGGAGCAGGAGGGAGAACTGTTGAGCAATTTTGCGAATGGGAGTGAGGTTGTGTTGAACGCGAAGGATATCAGGTGGAATCTTGGTGACCTTTACGGCGGTATAGAGGATCCGCGCATCGAAGCAGATATGTCTGCGCTGTTGGATCAGGCGCGCAGTTTTGCGGAGAAGTACCGGGGAAGGATCAACTCGCCGGATTTAACAGCGGACCTGCTGTTGGAGGCGCTTAGGGAGTACGAGGCGATACTTCAGGAGGAGAACAAACCCGCAAGCTATGCGTCCCTTGCGTTTGCGGCAGACACTGCTGATCCCAAGAAAGGCGCCTTGCTTCAGAAGGTGATGGAGTGGTCGTCTCAGGTTTCGATTCATCTGCTTCCGTTCAGCCTTGAATTGCTGGAGATCGACGATTCGGTGCTGGAGCCGGTGCTTGAAAGTGAGCTTTTGTCAAACTATCGGCATTTTGTGCGCAGTCACCGCGCGTTTCGCGACCACCGTCTTTCCGAGCCCGAGGAGCGAATACTGGAGGAGAAAGCGACAACTGGTTCCCGCGCATTTGAGCGTTTGTTCGAGGAGACTGTTTCCGGCATTCGTTTTGAGGTGGTTCATGCCGGAGAAACGCGCGTTATGACCGAGGCCGAGGTTTTGGCGTTGATGCGCTCTCCGGATAGAGAGCTTCGCCGCGCCGCCGCGGAAGCGCTTACCAAGGGGCTGAAGGAGCACTCCCGGGTTCTGACGTTTATTTTCAACACGTTGATTCAGGATAAGGCAACTGACGACCGCCTTCGCCGCTTCGATAAGCCGGAGGCTTCCAGGCACTTGTCGAACGAGCTCAGTCACGAAACCGTGGAAACCGTTATCCGCGTTTGCGAAGAGAATTACCCTCTTGTTGCCAGATACTACCACCTCAAGCGCCGGATACTGGGATACGATGAGCTGACACACTACGACCGCTATGCTCCGCTTTTCGAAAGCCGCCGCGAAGTGCCGTTTGAAGAGGCCAAAACTGTTGTTTTGGACGCATTCGAGCGTTTTTCACCGAGAATGCGCCAGGCGGCCGAGGCGTTCTTTCTGAACGGGTGGATAGACGCCGAGGTTCGCCCTGGTAAGCGCGGTGGAGCGTTCTGCAGTCCGGTCACTCCAGATCTGCATCCGTACGTTTTTGTTAACTACCTGGGCAAGATAGACGACGTGATGACTCTGGCCCACGAGCTTGGCCACGGCGTCCACGACATGATGGCGCGCTGTCAAACCTATCTGAACTACTCCGGTACACTGCCGATTGCCGAGCTGGCCAGCACTTTTGCGGAGATGTTGGTGTTCGAACGGCTTCAGCAAACCAGCGAGCTTGAGGAGCGGCTTGCCTTGTATGCGGAGAAGATTGAAGGTAGTTTTGCCACTATCTTCAGACAGGCCGCTATGTATCGGTTCGAGCAGGCCCTGCACCGCGCCCGCCGCGAAAGGGGCGAGCTAACTGCGGATGAGATCGGCAGTATGTGGCAGGAGCATATTCAGCGGATGTTCCTGGATTCAGTGCACCTCGGCGACGACCATAAGTTTTGGTGGATGTACATAAGTCATTTTGTTGGCTCTCCGTTTTATGTGTATGCCTACTCCTTTGGTGAGCTTTTGGTGATGGCTTTGTTCAGCCGCTATAAGAGCGAAGGGCCGTCTTTTGCAGATAAGTATTTGAGCCTGCTTGCGGCCGGCGGAAGCTTAACTCCAAAGGAGCTTCTGGCTCAGGTTGATATCGATATCGATGATGCGGATTTCTGGCGCGGGGGTGTACGGGTTTTGGAGAACCTCGTTGCCGAGTTTGAGGAGCTTTACAGGCAGTACCGACAGGTTTAACGTGGACATGAGAGGTGCCGCCCGGGTTTGCTTGGGCTTCCGGGCGGCATGGATTTTTTGATGCAAAGCAGAAATTATCGCTTGTCGGCTCGATGTCTGTTTTGGCAAACTCTCTATCCACTAGAACTGCCTGGAAATCCCCATAACGACGAACCGCGATGGAAGCCTTGAGATCGGCACGTACTCCCAATGGTCTCCGCGGAAGCCAACGGGGGCGCCGGTTACGTCGTACAAGTCCTTTACCAGGACGTCTCGGCGGTTGAACAGGTTTTGGATGCACAGGTAGTAGTAAGAGTTGTTTCCGAGATGGTACCGCACGTTCAGGCTTACATTCAGGTGAGAGCCCGTTCTGAACTGATTCGGCAGGGGGGATTTTTGCCTGCCGTCCGGGCCGAGAACCGGTAGTTCCACGTTTGGATCCCTTGGGTCCGGCTCTGTGTTTCCGGGGCCTCCGTAGGGGAAGCCACTGCCCCACTCAATGGATGGGTTCAGCTCCCAGCGCCCGAACCTCTTGCTTGCGGTAATGAAGAGGGTGTGTTTTTGGTCCCAGGGCAGTCTGTACTTGGCGCCGGGGTTTTCCGGGTCGATTGAGCCTGCGGTAGGGAGGGTGCCGGTGCCTTTTGCACTGGACAATGTGTACGAGAACCAACCACCCCAGCCTGAAATATCCCGCGCCGTTACCTTCAACTCTAGGCCGCGCATGCTGGCTTCGCCAACGCTGTAATAGCCCAAGCCCGCTGGGCCGCGAGTTCTTTCAATGAGACTGCGGGCCGTTCGCCAGTAGGGTGTTAAGGAGATCGCCAGCTTCTCACTGAGCTGATGCTCTGCACCGATATCGACGGAGAAACTGCGCTCCGGACGCAGGTCGTAGGCGGCGACGGACCTGCGCTCTAAAACCGCAGTGCCGTTTGAAACCACTCTTTGGAGGACTTCTTCGAGGGTGAGGCTGGCCCGCGCGTACTGGACGTAGCGGCCCAGGTTTATTCTTAAAACGGTGTTCTTTCCGGCGCTGTAGGCCAAACCAAGCCGTGGGCTAAGCGTAGAGAAGCTGATGTTTGGAACGCTTGCGAACTGCGCGGTATCTTGGGCTGGCAGTGTTCCCGGCTTTCGCCTGTAACTGCGGCCGTCCCACCTCAGGCCTACGTCGGTGGTGAGGTTGGTATTTGGCCTCAGGGTGCTTTGGAGGTAAATTGCATAATCCAAAGTATCCACATTTCGGTAGCGAATGCGGAACTTGTTCGGCCCGGATGCGTTAACTAGGGCCTGCAGGTTGTTGCTTGGCATTATCCAAAAGCCGCTCTTGAAGGATGTGCCGGTTGGTAGTTCGCGGTTGTAGTCCATTCGGAAGCCGGTTTGCCGGGCCGATCGATGTTGGTAGCTGTTCCTGGCGTTCGAGAGCGCGTGTATGGTTCGTCTGGCATTGTATTTGTAAATTTGGGCAGACAGCACGGAGCCTGCGGATAAACTGCGGGACCACGTGAGCGATGCAATGCCGTAGTACTGCTTCAGGTAATCGGTGCTGTCGGCTTTGGTTATCGGCATGTTGCTTCCCAAGTCCCAGTCGATTGTGTGGCGGCCTGGGATGGGCGGCTCATCCGGGGCGGAGAAGAAAGGCCCCTCAAACGCGTTGTATCTGGCGTACCCTTGGTTGTACAAAAAGGTTATTTTGTCGCGCTCACCGATCGGCTGAACCAGCTTTGCAATGGCGTCTATCTCAGCAGGTATCGAAGAGCTTCCCGATACTTCCGGTTCAAGGTTTGACTTCCACAGGTTTGCGCTTATGTACCAATCCAATCCGCGCGGCGTTACGTTTCCAAGCTCGAAGATTGTGCCGCGGTATTTCAGACTGCCGCCGGATGTTTCGATTCTGGAGCCGCGGATGCTGGAGCCGGTGCGTATAACTCCGTTGGCAATACCGGCCAGCGCAGAGCCGTATTCAGCTCGGAAGCCGCCTGTGTACAAGTTCAGCCGGTCCAGGCCGACGGTAACCAGGTTGGTGCCGAACTCACCGGTGTTCGGTTCGCTGATCAGAATGTTGTCAACCATGTAGGCGAGGTGGTCCTGCCTTGCGCCGCGCACATGCGGCATTCCGGCCGCATCCGGTACGGCTCCCGGTTGGCCCAATATGATGCCGGTGTACTGGTAAAGCTGGTCCGGCCATCCGCGCACCATCTGCTCTTCGCGGCGTGATACCACGTACATGGTTGGGGACTGCTGACTGCGGATGAGTGGGGCAACTATGCGCACAGTGGGTTCCGGTTTGGCTTCGGCTGTTAGCAAGAAGTTCACCTCTGTTTCGAGATCCTGGATCACCAATTCGTTCTCAGATTTTGCGGTGGCATATCCAACCATGCTGGCTTCTACGGTATAGGTTCCGGGTGGAACCCCCGCTACCACAAAGCGCCCTTCGGAGTTGGTAACCGCCGCGGGCAGTGGAGCGCCGACGACTGTGATAATCGCTCCCGAGATAGGCGCTTTGGTTGCGGCATCACGCACGGTGCCCTTGATGGTGCCGGTGGTTCCGGCCCACGCGCACCCAGCGCTCAAAAGCAAAGCCCAGAGGCAAAGCTTTGTTCTGCTCACCGATACCTCCCGATAGGGAATGGGTTGAGTTATTCTTTGG
>JBMFPP010000006.1:0-18034 GCA_049969055.1 Armatimonadota bacterium
CCCGGAGCGCATGAAGCAGAACCTGGAGCTGACGAGCGGGCTTATTGCTTCCCAGCAGGTGATGCTGGCATTGGTGGATAAGGGTCTTTCGCGCGAGGAAGCCTATACCATTGTTCAGAAGCACGCCATGGATGTGTGGAAGGATGGAGGTTCGTTCAAGGAGCGCCTTCTAGGGGATGAGAGAGTGACAGATCGTTTGAGTGCGGATGAGCTGGAAGAGCTTCTGGCACCCGAGCGGCACCTGCGGAATATAGATGTTATCTTCGAGCGGATGGGAATATAGAAACGGAGGCATTGGCTGTGCCGAAAGCTAGAGTTTTGGTGACGCTGAAGCCGACTATTCTTGATGCCCAGGGACAGGTGATCCAGAATGCGCTGGAGTCTTTGGGTTTTACCAATTTGAAGCGCGTGCGAATGGGGAAATACATAGAGATCACTCTTGAGGCCGACGGCCGTGATTTAAATCAAGAAGTTCGGGATATGTGCGAGAAACTGCTTGCCAATCCCGTTATGGAGGATTATTCATTCGAGATAGTGGAGTCCTGAGTTGAAGTTCGGAGTGGTGGTTTTCCCGGGAAGCAACTGCGACGCAGACTGCTATTACGTGATAAAGGATGTAATGGGGCAGTCTGTGCGTTACGTCTGGCACCAAGAACGTTCGCTTGGCGGGCTGGACTGCGTGGTTCTGCCCGGGGGTTTTTCTTACGGCGACTACCTCCGCACCGGAGCCATTGCCCGGTTTTCGCCGGTGATGGACGCAGTAAGCGATTTTGCGGAGCGTGGGGGGTTGGTCTTGGGTATTTGCAACGGCTTCCAGATACTGTGCGAGGCAGGATTGCTTCCCGGCGTGCTTATGCAGAACATCGGCTTAAGGTTCATTTGCAAATTTCTGCATGTACGTGTGGAGACGACTAACACGCCGTTCACCTCTATGTGCCGCGTTGGGCAGGTTCTGCGGATGCCGATTGCGCACCACGGGGGCAATTACTTTGCCGATGAGGCAACGCTTGCCGAGCTGAGAAGAGATGACCGCATAGTTCTGAGATACAGTTCTCCAAGTGGGGACGTTGCGCCGGATTTCAACCCAAACGGGTCTTTAGATAATATAGCTGGTATCTGTAACAAGGGAAGAAATGTATTCGGACTTATGCCGCACCCGGAGCGGGCTTCCGAACGCATATTGGGCTCTGAAGACGGCAGGTTGATCTTCGCCTCCATTTTGAACAGCTTCACCAAGCAGAAGCTTTAACGTGCGATTAGCGGCGGTTGGTTTGAGGCTTCTTGAATATTATGGAGCGGAAATGAGTGATTTGAGGGAACTTTCGCGTGAGCTCGGTCTTAACGATGAAGAGTACCAGCGAATAGTGGAGATACTGGGCCGTGATCCGACTTACACAGAGCTTGGCATGTACAGCGTGATGTGGTCGGAGCACTGCGGTTACAAGTATTCCAGGCCGGTGCTGAGGCTGTTTAAAACCTACCGGGAAGCTCAAGATGCGAAGGCTATGGAGAACGCCGGGGTTGTTTCCATAGGGGACGGCCTTGGCGTGGTTTTCAAGATGGAAAGCCACAACCACCCCAGCGCGGTAGAGCCTTTCCAAGGGGCCGCAACTGGTGTGGGCGGAATTCTGCGCGATATATTCACCATGGGCGCCAGGCCGATAGCCTGTTTGGATTCGCTTCGATTTGGAGAGCTCGGCGATCCCCGCGTAAGGTATCTGCTGGACGGCGTGGTGAGCGGTATAGCCTTCTACGGCAACTGCGTGGGCGTGCCTACCGTGGGCGGAGAAGTGTACTTCAACGACTGCTACAAAGGAAACCCGTTGGTGAATGTTATGGCGGTTGGCTTGGTGCGTCTCGATTCCATCGCGCGCGCAAGAGCCAGCGGGGTTGGCAACCCGGTGATGCTTGTAGGTGCTAGGACCGGCCGGGACGGAATGCATGGGTGCAGTATACTTGCTTCTGCGGAGCTTTCGGAGGAGTCTTTGGCGAACCGCCCAACTGTTCAGGCCGGCGATCCGTTCACCGAGAAACTGCTTATAGAGGCCACGCTGGAGGCTTTGGCAACCGGCTATATAGTTGGCATTCAGGATATGGGAGCCGCGGGCATCACCTGCTCTACGTGCGAGACGGCGGCCAAAGGCGGCACTGGTATGAAGATAGACGTGCTGAAGGTTCCGCGCCGCGAGGAAGGAATGACGCCTTACGAAGTGATGCTTTCCGAATCGCAGGAGCGCATGCTGTGCATTGTTGAGCGGGGTCACGAGGAGGACGTGGCCGCTGTGTTCCGCAAATGGGGTCTCAATGCGGCCATAATCGGGGAGGTGACCGACGACGGCTTTGTGACCGTGTACGAGGGGGATAAGATAGTTGCCCAAGTTCCTGCTGTGTCTTTGGTTGATGGGTGCCCTACGTACTACCTGGAGACTTCTGAGCCGGATTATATTCGGCAGGTGCGCGGTTGCGACGTTTCGACGCTGCCGGAACCCGAGGATGCCGGCGAAGTACTCCTGCGGTTGTTGGCGTCTCCAACGATTGCATCCAAGGAGATGATCTATTCCCAGTACGACCATATGGTGCAGACGAACACCGTGGTGCTTCCAGGATCGGATGCTTCGGTCCTTCGAGTTAAAGGAACCGGCAAGGCGATCGCTTTGACTGCGGACTGCAACAGCCGATATTGCTATTTGGATCCGTACGTTGGTGCTCAGATTGCAGTTGCGGAGGCGGCGCGAAACTTGAGCTGTTGCGGCGCCAAGCCGTTGGGGGTTACAGACTGCTTGAACTTTGGGAATCCTCAGAAGCCGGAGGTGTTTTGGCAGTTTAAGCGAGCGGTTGAGGGAATGGCTGCGGCGTGCGAGTACTTTGGACTGCCTGTGGTCAGCGGCAACGTTTCTTTCTACAACGAGACACCGGAGCGCACAATCTTTCCAACGCCTGTGGTCGGCATGGTTGGGCTGTTGGAGGATGTGGAGCGGCACTGCACGAGCAGTTTCAAACGCGAAGGCGATTTGGTGCTTCTTCTGGGCCGCGGCATTGATGGAACTGCTGACGGCATCGGTGGGTCGGAATATTTGAAGGTGATACACGGCTTGGAGGTTGGGAGCCCTCCGCGCCTCGATCTGGATTTTGAAGAGCGTTTGCACAAGCTGGTGCGCACTTGCATTTGGGAAGGACTGCTCAGTTCGGCGCACGATTGCTCCGAAGGCGGGGTTGCGGTAGCACTAGCAGAGTCGTGCATAATGGGCGGTTTGGGCGCCGCCGTAGAATGGCACGGCTCCGCAAGCAGTTTGTTCGCGGAGGTTCAGTCGCGCGTGGTGGTGAGCGCGGGAGAGGAACAAATTCCCAGGATATTGGAGCTGGCTTCTGAGTTTGGAGTTCCAGTGCTTAGGTTGGGCGTGGTTGGCGGTGGTGATTTGCATGTTCGCTACGGAGATCGCGGTGTTAGGGAGTTCCGCTTTGGTGTGGAGCAGATAGCTGACGTTTGGACGGATGCAATCCCGCGTTTAATAAGAGCTTCCGGCTGAGGAGGGAAAAATATGGGCGTACGCCGGGATACCCAGCATAAATCTAGTACGGAAACAGCAAAGTGCTCTGCAAAAAGTTCCAATGTTCAATTGGCTCCTGTTTGTTCGGAAGAAGCTCTTGTTGGTGGTTCAAAGCTTGAAGCGCTACAAGAAGAGTGCGGGGTGTTTGGGATTTACGGAACCGGCGAAGACGTGGCGCGGATGACTTATTTTGGTCTGTTTGCGCTTCAGCACCGCGGCCAGGAGTCCGCCGGAATAGCCGTAAGCAACGGCCGGGAGATTACCGTGCACAAGCGGATGGGATTGGTATCCCAAGTGTTCGATGAAGCCGTACTGCGTGAAATGACGGGTATCGCGGCTATTGGCCACACCCGCTATTCTACCACAGGGTCAAGTGTTGCGCGCAACGCTCAGCCGCTGTTGGTGAATTCGAAGTACGGGCCTATTGCGGTTGCGCACAATGGAAATTTGTTGAACTCCAAGCTTTTGAGGGATAAGCTTGAGGCAGAGGGAGCCGCTTTTGAGGGCAGTAACGACAGCGAGGTCATCGCCAAGTTGATAGCATTTCGGCACCAAGGGTCTTTGGAGCGCGCCGTAAGGGAAGCGATGGCAGAACTGCGCGGGAGCTATTCGCTGGTAATCTTGGCGCCGGATAGGGTGCTCGGCGTGCGTGATCCGTACGGAGTGCGGCCGCTGTGCATAGGAAGGTTGGCAACTGGCGATTATGTGCTTTCCTCTGAGTCGTGTGCACTGAATGTAATAGGCGCATCGTTTGTGCGGGAGCTTGAGCCGGGTGAAATAGTAACGCTGAGCCGCGACGGCGTTACCCAGAGCACTGGAGCCGAGAGCCCGAGAAAGGCGCTCTGCGTTTTCGAATTCATCTACTTTGCGAGACCGGATTCGTACTTATACGGGCGTTCTGTGCATTTGGCCAGGCGCCGAATGGGGCAGGAGTTGGCGCTTGAGCATCCTGCTCCCGGAGCGCAGATGGTGATACCGGTTCCGGACTCCGGTGTTCCGGCGGCTATCGGCTTCGCAGAGGCATCCAGAATACCGTTCGGTGAGGGTTTCACCAAGAGCCGCTACATACACCGAACCTTCATCCAGCCGGATCAAGCGATGCGCGACTTGGGAGTGAGGATGAAGTTTTCGCCGCTTCGCGAGGCTCTGGCAGGGAAGAGCATCGTTGTGGTGGACGACAGCATTGTGCGCGGCACGAGCACCTCGAAGATAGTGGCCATGCTTTTTGAGGCTGGAGCCCGCGAGGTGCATCTTAGAATTAGTTCACCGCCGATACGCTTCCCGTGTTTTTATGGAATAGATATGGATAGTCAGGACCAATTAATCGCGGCAAAGATGTCTGTGGAGCAGATAAGGCAGAAGGTTGGTGCCACATCGCTAGCGTATTTAAGCCTCTCTGGTGTACTGCGTGCAATTGGACTGCCTAAACAGTATTTCTGCCGAGCTTGCTTTGATGGCAAGTACCCAATAGAAGTGCCGGATGATATCAAACTCAGCAAGATGATGCTGGAAGTGGCTGGATAACAATGGAAATCAAACCTAGCGACAGGTTGCGACTTCGGGTGGATGCATTAGCATCCCGGCTTCGGGAGATCAGCGACGAGGTTTCACGGTCGAAGAGCGAGGCTATAGGTCTTCAAAGAAAGATCGAGGAGACAGAGGTGGCTTTGCTTTTCGAGGACAGCGATGACGTTCGCCGGGAGTTAGTTTCTCTGCGCGAGCAGTTGGCGGCGCACCAGGAAAAGGCGGCCAAGGCTGAAGCTGATGAAGCACGCCTGCGCGAACTTTTGGCTTCCGCCAGACGCGAATACGCCGCCCAACTGCGAGAAGAGCGTCGGCGCCGATGGATGGTGCTTGAGTAGTGCGTGTACAGCATTATGGAAGGGAAGCCCGGGATTCGCATTGCCGTATTGGTGTCTGGGAAAGGCCGCGGCACAAACCTGCAGGCGATTATAGACGCGTGCGAGGAGGGTCGCATAAACGGGTCGGTGGCTCTGGTTGTAAGCACCAATCCAGAAGCGCCGGCGCTGGAGAGAGCCAGGCGCCACAACGTGCCTACGGCTGTGCTCAGGCCGCGGGAGTTTGCTTCTGACGAGGAGTTTGACAACGCCCTGCTTGGTCTGCTTCGAGAGCACAAGGTGGATTTGGTCTGCTTAGCCGGATATATGCGCAAGCTGAGCAAAAGGGTTGTTGATGCATACCGATGGCGGATTATGAACGTTCATCCGGCATTGATTCCGAGCTTCTGTGGTCAAGGCATGTACGGGCACCACGTGCACGAGGCCGCGCTTGAGTACGGAGTAAAGGTTTCAGGGGTGACGGTGCACTTTGTGGACGAAGGATACGATACCGGCCCCATAATTCTGCAGGAAGCTGTGCCGGTTGAAGAAGACGACACTCCAGAAACTCTTGCGGCTCGAATACTGCCGCGCGAACATGCGAATTACACCAAGGCGATACAGCTTTTCGCGGAAGGGCGGCTTAAAGTTGAAGGCCGGCGTGTTAGAGTGCTGGAGCCGCCTAAGTCCGGCGAGAGCGGATAACAACCGCGCGGCAGTTCACCGCTGAAAGTTTAGGCTTTACGCGCTAGCATCCTGCGTTTGCGATCGGCGCTGGTTAGGCGCTTCTCCCTTGATGTAGGTCCCCCGCTTTGTGTAATAGCGTTTTTGACAAGCACCCGGGCAAAACGCGGTTGACGAGAGGCTGGTGGTTTATGTTACCATAAGGCGATGTGTGCTTACGATCAATTCCCCTCTGCGGCAAACTCAACCCGCGAGTTTGTTCTGCGTCACTTCCGGTTTAACTTCGCGGCGGCTTTTGTGGATGCTGTTGGCTGGCCGCTTGGGATGAGTATAATATCCGGGGCTACCATTCTGCCGCTTTTCGTCCGCAGTTTAGGCGGTTCGAATCTGGAGGTGGGGCTAATACCAGCTCTGTCTTCCTTGGGGTTTTTACTGCCCCAGCTTCTGATAGCCGGTTACGTCCAGAGGATGAGGACCCACCGCAGGTATGTGCTGTCGGTGGCTATGATCGAGAGAGCTTTTCTGGCGGCTTTGATCCCGTTGATACTGCTTTGGTATACGTCAAACCCTAGAATGCTCTTGTTGGCTTTCTTTGCGGCTTATGCAGCTCATTCGGTTGCTATGGGATGCAATAACCCGGCTTACACCGCCCTGATCAGCAAGCTGATACCGGCAGACCGCCGCGGGAGGCTTTACGGGGTGGGAGGCACTGTTGGAGGTATTCTCGGGCTTGGCGGCGCGTTTTTAGCAAGGCAGGTCCTTCAGTATTACGGGCTTCGCGTGGGTTTCACTTTGTGCTTTGCTCTGGCCCTTTTTGTGCTGGTGGTAACCGTCATTCCGCTTGGGTTTATGCGGGAGTATCCACAAAATCCCACACGTGAAGGCGGCTCGCTGGGGGAGCAATTCAGGCGGATTGTTGGGATTGTTCGGCGCGATGTTCACTTTGCCAGGTTTTTGCTCAGCCAGGTTCTGCAGTCTTTTTCCGTAATGGCTGGGGCATTTTATACTGTTTACGCCATGCAGAGGTTTCGCGTGGGGTCTGCCGAGGTTGGCACTTACACCGTGGTTCTGCAGGCCGCCGGCACAGCATCCGGGCTTTTGTGGGGCTATGCGGCGGATCATAAGGGCAACAGGTGGCTGTTGATCGTGGGGTCGGTGCTTATGGCGCTCACCCCGCTGGCGGCGCTGTGGGTGCCGAGCCGAGAGCTGTATCCGGCTGTGTTTTTGCTCAGCGGGATGGCGGTGAACGCCTACGAGCTGGCGATCTTTAACATCGTGATGGAGTTCTGCCCCCCGAGCGATGTTCCGGCGTATGCGGCCTTGCGGGCCACCGTGGTTGCTCCGTTCCGCACATTGGCCCCGGTGGTTGGCGGGGTTCTGGCGGATGAGATCGGGTATGCGGCAGTGTTTATTATATCATCGGGAGCCGCTTTTTTGGGACTTCCGCTTGTGGCTGCGATGAAGGAACCAAGGCGCGAAAGGGAGTACCTGGTGTTGGGAGCGAGCTCCGATGTATCGGAGCGGGAGGCGGTTGGCAAATGACGGCAAGCGAAAATGCGTTAGCGCTGGTGGGATGGACGCTTTTGATGGCGGTGTGCGCCGTGTCATGTCTGGTTCAGGTTCGCAGAACCGAGGATCCCGTGTGGAAGGCAGGCTGGTTTGGCTTGTTTACGGCTTCTTTGATCTGGTTTGCAGACGGCGTGCAGAGTTTCAGCTCAGCAAGAGAGCTTGGGGGCTACAGTAGGATTGGCACAGTGGTGGCCGTGCTTTCCGGAGCGGTGCTTGTTTTGGCGTTGGTTTTGAAGCGGGGGCGCTGAAGCACTTGATGCGCGTTGGTGGAGAGCCCGCTTCGAGATTTTTGTACCGGAGCGGTGAGTGAAAGGAGGAACGTGCCAGATTTATGCAACAGCCTGTAGGGGTTGGCATAGTTGGTTACGGAAGGGCAGGGCGGTGGTTCCACGCCCAGCTTATCAGCCGCGAACCGCGCTTTAAAATAGCCGCAGTTGCCACGCGCAGTGAAGAGAGGCAACAGCAGGCGCGGAGCGACTACCCAGGCATTGCTATCTACAGCACCCTGGAAGAGATGCTTGAAAACCGCGATGTACAGTTGGTGGTGATAGCCACTCCGCACAACACCCACGCGGAGCTTGCGGTTAAGGCGGCGGAAGCCGGGAGGCACGTGGTGGTGGATAAGGTTATGTGCCTCACCGTTTCTGAGGCCGACCGCATGATTCAAGCGGCCAGGAAGAACCGGGTGATGCTCAGCGTGTTTCACAACCGCAGGTGGGACGGAGACTTCTTAACCATACGCAGGGTGGTTGAGTCCGGATTGTTGGGCCGGCTGAGAATTGCGGAGATAGGAATATGGGGATACGGGCCCTCTAGAGGCTGGCGCGCGGAAAGGTCTAAAATGGGCGGTTTGCTTTTCGACTGGGGTGCCCACCTGGTGGATCAGGCTTTGTTACTGCAGGGCGAGCTTCCGGTGTGTTTGAAGGCAAGTTCCCAGTTTGATCGCCCGGAGATAGACGTGGAAACGTTTGCAAGATGCGAGCTCACCTTCGGCGACGGGGCTTTGTATCTGATCGAGGTATGCAAGATTGCTCGCATTGGGAAGCCCCATTGGTTCCTTGTTGGTGAGAAAGGCTCTTTAATCAAATACGGGGTGGATCCGCAGGAGCCGCTTTTGCTGAGCGGGAGGGTTGGTGAGGCCAAAGACCCTCCCGAAGCGTATGCGCGGGTTTCGGCGGAGCTGGAAGGGATAGAGGTTGAGATGAGGCTTGAAACAATCCCTGGCGATTGGCTGAGTTATTACAGGAACGTTGCCGATGTGCTGACGGAGGGCGCAGAATTGGCCGTGAAGCCTGAGGAGATCCGCAAAGTGGTGGCCGTTTTGGAGGGGGCCGCAAAATCGGCTGTTGAAGGTCGGGCGGTGCGGTTGCAGTCAGACGGAACTTACGGCTGACCCAGGGCTTTAGGTACCGGGTGCATCTTTGGTGGCTGCATCTGCGGCGGATGAGCCGGCGTCAGCTTTGGCAGATGCTCCGGCGGTTGGGGCCGGTGTTTTGGGGAGTTTGCGGTGTTTTTGATCTCCGGCGGTGTTAGTGCGAGGCGGCTGTTGGGGCGGCATCGGCAGGATGTCTTCGTCGCGGATGGACAGGGCTATTCTGATGGCGGATGTGCAGAAGGCATTCCTGGCGGCCAGCTTTAAGCTTTCTTTCGCGGCGGATGCAACATCGGTTGGGACGCGGTGCTTCCACGGCAAAGACTTGGCGTTGGTTTGTGCCGCGGATATTATTTCCTCCAAGGCACCTGCGCAGTTTCGGCTGTGCAGAAGCTCTTTCGTTTTCGCAAGGGCATACTGGAAGTAGCTTGGCCATTGGGCGATCGCCGCAAATACTGTGTTGTGCGGAGAGAACCCTAGAACCTCGGCCGCGGTTTGGAGAGAATCAGGCGCTGAGACCAGCTTTTCCCTCAGGCCTTTGAGGTGGACGGCTGTGGGCCACCGTGCAACAAGAAGTTTTGACAAACCAACAATACCTGATTGAACGTCAAAACTTCTTGCCTGAAAAACTCGCACCGCCGAAAGAGCGTGACTTGCCGGTGCTGAGGGCTCGGCGAGCAGTGCGTGGAGAAGCAGAGAACTGCTTGCGGCTAGGTCCATAAGGCTTGCGGTAATCCTGATGCTCGGGATATAGTCCGACAGGGCCAGGCGAAGCAGTTCGGCAAGATGGTCCGGCAGGAAGAACCTCGTTCTGATTGCCTCTGCGGTTGAGAAGCGCACAATTAGGGCGGCCTTGCGGAATTCCGGCGACCGCACAACTTGTTCAAGGTTTGGCCATATGCTGTGAAAACCTTCAAGGTTGATGAGGGAACGAGTCCAATCGTCTAAAGCGGGAACTAACAAAGCCGAACAGGTCTGTTCTTCTAGAGCGTTGACACGGCTTGAGTTATTCACGTTTTAACCCTCTTATCAGCGTGAGAGTGTTGGTAAAGGAATAACTACAGCGCATATGTGCGTATAGTGCAACAAAAGTCATCCGGCGGAAAGCTCTTCGGATGCATCTGGTTCTGCGGAACAGCGAGGGGTTAAAGAAACCCCATACTTGGCTTCGAACTCCTCTTCGCTCAACAGAAGATCTTGCTGGATGGCCCGACACACTGACAACATTTCCTTCTCGGTTGGGACGGTGCGCACGAAAACTCGTTTTCCGGTACGGCGTTCTTCAAGGTAAATGTAGTAACCTTCGTGTTTAGATCTGCAGTCAACAACCACTTCCCAATAGTAGGCGGCGTTGTAAAGGTAGCGGCTCAAACATTACCTCCATTTTTTGTTTGTCAGAGTGTCTGCACTCGCGGTTGCAGTATACTGCCGCGATTGCCGAACTGTCAAGGGTTTTGTTGGTGGCTAGAGGCCCAGTGCCCTGCGCAGGACGGCAAGCGCGTCCAGCAGTGTGATGCGCGAATCCGGGGCGCCGACAGGCCACAGGTCGGCCGCCTTCATTCCATTCTCGCTTAGGGATGCCGTTCCCACAGCATACCTGAGAACAAGCACGGCATCTTCGATGGTGACTCGTCCGTCTCCGTTGGCGTCACCGGGCACTGTCTGTTCTGCTTGGTATGTAACCCTCCAGATCGTGCCTAGGCCGTCTTCGGATACAAGCAGGGATCCGTCGTTAAGAACCAGCAAACCAACCGGCCGCCCCCAGATTTTGCCGTTTGGGGTAAGCCATCCGGTTATGAAATCCTCGGGCTCTCCGGTTGGCTTTCCGTTTACGAAGTCTATGCGTATGACTTTGTAACCGGTTGGAGTGGAGCGGTTCCAAGAGCCGTGCAAAGCCACGAAGGCGTCTCCATGGTATTCCGGTGGAAACATGATGCCGGTGTAGAACACCATGCCCAGCGGGGCTGAATGGGCTTGTATTGGAACATCTGGGCGTATGGTGGCTTTAACAAGGTCAGGACGTTTGGAGCCGAACTGGGGATCTGGGTAACCGCCGAGGTAGGCATACGGCCAGCCGTAGAAGCCGCCGTCTTTCACGGAGGTTACATAGTCCGGCGGTACGTCGTCGCCGAGGCCGTCGCGTTCGTTGACCGTGGTCCACAGTTCTCCGGTAACCGGGTTAAAGGCGAGGCCAACGGGGTTCCGGAGGCCTCTTGCGAAGATTCGCCTGCCGGTGCCGTCGGGATTGTACTCAACGATTGTGGCTCTTGGCTCAGGTTCTTCTGCTACGTTAGATGCCGAGCCTACAGCCACGTACATCTTGCTTCCGTCCGGGCTGAAGATTATGTTGCGCGTCCAGTGGCCTCCAGTTGGGAGGTTCCTAACCACAGTTTCCGGCGGCGATTCCGCGCGGGTCATGCCGGGGGTGTACCTGAACCGAACTATGGAGTTTGTGTTTCCGATGTACAGATACCCGTTGTGGAAGGCTATACCAAACGGCTGATTGAGTCCGGAGGCAAAAACCTGCCGCAGTTCTGGTTTACCGTCTCCGTCGGCGTCCCGCAGAATGGTGACACGGTTGGCTCCGGATTCCACAACAAATATATCGCCGTTCGGCGATTGGGCCATCTGCCTTGGTATTGAGAATCTCTCGGCGTAGAGCTTTATTGAGAATCCTTTGGGGAGGGATAACTCTGCTCCTGCCGGTCTTGGAACAACCTGCGGTGGATTAACAGCCGAGGGTGTGTGCCCCGGAGGCGGTGGATTGTTGGGGTTGTACTGCCCGTACACCGACGCGGCTGATAGAGATAAAATCCAAACAGTGGTTATAAGTGTGGTTAGAAGGAAGGACAAAGGCATGCCTCAACTCCTAGCACAGAAATATTACCAATAAATAAGTTTCCCATTACGGCAAGTGTTGAAACTTAGTAGGAGGATTGTCTGTACCCAACGAAGGACGTAAGGGAGGTGTTTATTGATAGCAGACTGGCTGATTTTGAATTTGGGCGGCTTTATCATTGGGTTGTCCAAGGCAGGGTTTGGTGGTTTCGCTGGTGTTGTTGTTGGCCCGATGCTTGCTCTTTGGCGCCCTCCGCGAGAAGCAATAGGCTTAATGCTTCCCCTTTTAATTGCCGGCGATCTGTTTTCAATTCCCTACTACTGGAGAAAATGGGACAGCCGCAACCTGGTTCTACTTATGGTTCCTGCAGTGTTTGGGATTGCGATAGGCACCTACGTACTGGCCGGTATAAACGACAAGGCGCTGAAGCAAGTGATAGGGGGGATTGCGCTGATCTTTTCGGCCGGGCAAATTCTCCGCGAGCGTGCAGGCGGCAGGGTTTCTGGATGGAAGGTGAAGCCCATACACGGTATAATCGCTGGACTGACCGCCGGCGTTTTCTCGACTATGGCGCATTTGGGAGGGCTTCCGGTGGTTTTCTATTTACTGCCTCAGAGGCTGCCTGCAGTTGCCTTTGTTGCCACCAGCGTTTGGTTCTTTTTTATGGTGAATGTGTTGAAACTACCTCCTTATGTGCAACAGGGACTTATAACCGCTAGAGAACTGCGCACAGTGGCTTGGCTTTTGCCTGCAACGGGCGCGGGGGCGCTTTTCGGGGTGTGGCTGAGCAAACGCGTTTCGGACAAAGTGGTAAATGATGTTGTGCTTGGGCTGACGGTTATTACCGCTTTGAAGCTGATTATGTCGCCTTAGTAGTTTAGGCGAAGCGGTGAAGCCCCGCACGGCGGGCGGCTTCTACGGCGGCTTCGTATTCCTGAGAAGTGATGCGCCGGTTGATTTCGGGTACTGTATGTGCTTTGTAGCAGGGGCGGTACTGGTCCATAATGTTCACGTAGGTATCCTTGCTTAGGCTGGCGAGGAAGCGCATAATCTCTTCTGTGCCGGCTAGACCGTTCGGTAGAACGAGGTGGCGAACTAGAAGTCCCCGCACAGCAATGCCTCGCTTATCCAGAATCAGATCGCCCACCTGGCGGTGCATCTCTTTGATGGCCTCCATGCAGGCGGCTGGATACGCCGAAGGACCTTCCAGTGGGGTGCCGGAAAGCCGAGCGGCGATCTCGGCCGAGGAGTATTTAAAGTCCGGCATGTATATATCAACCACTCCGTCGAGCAGTTTCAGTGCTTCCACGGATTCGTAGCCGCCGCAGTTCCAGACGATAGGGATTCGTAAACCGTGCTGTACGGCGATTACCAATGCCTGCAGGATCTGGGGCATGAAGTGGGTTGGTGTTACGAAGTTCACATTGTGGCATCCACGCGCCTGGAGGGCAAGCATCATTTGAGCAAGTTGTTCTGGGGCAACGGCAATTCCTTCGCCGCCGTGGCTGATCTCGTAGTTTTGGCAGAAGATGCACCGCAGGTTGCAGTTCGAAAGAAAGATTGTGCCTGAGCCGCCAAAGCCCACCAACGGCGGTTCCTCGCCGAAGTGCGGTCCAAAAGAAGCAACGACGGCTTTGGAGCCGGAGCGGCATGCCCCGAGCTCTTCGGCGAGGCGGTTCACCCCGCAGCGGCGTGGGCACAGCCGGCAGTCTTTCAGCAGTTCCCAAGCCGCCGCGGCCCTATCACGAAGATCGGGACAGCGGGCCGCGGCTGGGGTCAGTTGTAGGTCCTGTAGTGCCATTCCACAAGAGCCGGAGGGATAGCGTCAAATCTGATTTGGGTAAGCGCGGCAAGGCCTCCGGGGCTGAGTTGGTAACCGCGCTCTTGAGATGCCTCGATTGGGTCTCGCTCCAGCTTGGCGCGGAACAGCGGATCGGTGGCGGCGAGGAGTATGATCTGGCGAATCTGATGCTCGTCGAGGTTGCGGATTGCTTCTTCGGCCTGTTCTCCAAGCTCGCTGTCGGGCTCGGTTTCCAGAACTTGGAGGTAGCTTCTTATTGCATCGGCGATGCATCCGGTTTGCTGGAGCAGAACAGCGCGCCTGAAGTGATATAAGGGATCGGTTGGGCATAAACGTATAAGCCTCTCTATAATGCGGAGAGCTTGGTGGGTTCGCCCCTGATAGGCATAGATTGTTCCCATGATATCCAAAGCACGGATATTATTGGGTGAAAGGCGGAGCACTTGAGAGGCTTCGTAGAGAGCGGCTTCCAAAATCCCCTGCTCCAGCAGAAGCTCGGCAAGCAGTTCTCTTGCTTGGAGCATTGTGGGGGCTAAGCGTACTGCACGCTTAGCTTCAGTTAGGGCTTTATCGGTATTTCCAACATCTCTATACATTACAGCAAGGTTAAGGCGGTAGTGGGGATTATCCGGCGATATGCGCACTGCCCTCCTCAGGGCGGCTATTGCCTTTTTCAGTTTGCCCTGCTGTTGATAAGCGGCGCTTAGCTGTGCGCATGCAAGCTCGTAAAATCGGCTTTCTGGGGGCAGTGTGCGGATTAATCGAGTAAGCTTGTCAACCCCTTGGCTTAGCTGGTGATTTTGAATAAGCTCCAGCCCCTCCTCTAGAGCCTGTTCTATTTCACTTGGAGACTTATCCATGGTTAGACTACCTTTCATGCTGGTTCTGGTCGAAGCTTGGGTACCACATCAGCGCCGCGCTTTTGTGATTCGGGCTGACCACTAGTGGGCGGGGTTGTTGGGGGCTTGGTTTCCGGTGCGATCGGCAGTTCTTCGCCGCGGAGCAGGGCTTCGAACTCCTTACGCTCTAACGTCTCGCGCTGAAGCAGTACCTGCACAATTCTGTCCATAGTTTCGCGGTGTTCAGTGAGTATCTCTTTGGCCCGAGTGTAGGCTTTTTCTATGATGGCGCGGACCTCCTTATCGATGGCTTGGGCAACCTCCTCGGAGTAGTTTCTGTCCTCCATTATGTCTCGGCCTAGGAATGGGTTGCCATGGCGCTTCCCAAATGCCAGCGGACCGAGCTTTTCACTCATGCCGAATTCGCACACCATGCGCCTGGCGAGCTCAGTGGCGCGCTCCAAGTCGTTGCTGGCTCCTGTGGTAACCTCTTGGAACACCATTTCCTCGGCTACACGCCCGGCCATTAATTCTGTTATATCGTCCAGAAGTTCGCTTCGACTCACCAGGTATTTGTCCTCCCTTGGAAGCTGCATTGTGTAGCCCAAAGCCATGCGTGTTGGGAGGATAGACACTTTGTGTACAGGGTCTCCATGGGGGAGGAGTTCTCCGACTATGGCATGTCCAACCTCGTGGTATGCCACAACCTGCTTTTCGTGCTCGCTGATGATGCGGCTTTTGCGTTCCGGTCCTGCGATTACACGGTCGATCGCCGCGTCGAACTCTTTCATACCTATTTGAGACAGGTCTCTGCGCGCGGCAAGCAGAGCGGCCTCGTTGACCAGGTTGGCAAGGTCTGCGCCGGAAAATCCTGGGGTTCTGCGAGCAATCACTTCCAAGTCCACATCTGGGGCGAGAGGTTTGTCTTTGGTATGGACTTTCAGTATCGCAAGTCTTCCGTTGAGGTCAGGGTGGTCGACCACGATCTGTCTGTCGAAACGGCCTGGGCGGAGGAGCGCTGGGTCGAGCACGTCTGGGCGGTTGGTGGCGGCGATGAGGATGACCCCGGTGTTCGGGTCGAACCCGTCCATTTCAACCAGGAGCTGGTTGAGGGTTTGCTCCCTCTCGTCGTGACCGCCGCCTAGGCCCGCTCCGCGCTGGCGGCCGACGGCGTCTATTTCGTCTATGAACACCAGGCTGGGGCGGTTTGCTTTTGCGGTTTCAAATAGGTCTCGGACTCGGGAGGCCCCCACTCCCACGAACATCTCCACAAAGTCGGAGCCGCTTATGTGGAAGAACGGGACACCGGCCTCGCCTGCGACTGCGCGGGCAAGAAGCGTTTTTCCGCATCCTGGCGGTCCCAGCAAAAGGACCCCTTTGGGAATTTTTGCCCCGAGCCTTTGAAACTTCTTGGGGTTTTTGAGGAACTCCACTATTTCTGCAAGCTCCGCCTTTGCTTCATCAACCCCAGCAACGTCTTCGAAGGTGACCTTGGGTATATTGTCGGTGACCCTTTTCGCCCTACTGCGGCCGAAGGACAGTGCCTGACTTCCGCTTACCTGGGCCTGCCGAAAGAAGAATATCCACATGCCAACTATGATCAAAAGCGGAAGGAAGACGGAGAACATCAGGTTGACCCAGGGTTCGGAAATGAGGCTGGTTTCGGCATCAACCTGAACCCTATGCTCGTCGAGCGCTTTAGCGAGCTGGTCTCGGAAGGAGTCGCCCTCGGGGAGGTTAGCCACGAACTGCCCGCCGTTTATGTATGTGCCTTTGACCTGGTTTCTGCCGACGACTACCTGCCGAACCTGGTCCTGGCGAATGCGCGTTAGGAGCCGATCGTAGTTGATTCGTTCAGGCTTCCCCGATATTTGGCCTTTGAAGCTGGCGTTTAAGGCCCAGAAGATCATTATTAAAAGAAGCAGATAAAAAATGCTTTTACTAAGCTTCAACACTTACCTCCGCGGTTTTTGGCTTGAATACCTGGGCGGTGGTTCGCCAAAACCCAGGCAGTAATTTTGTTTTCGCGGCTGTTGCGATTATACCACTTAAGACCACTGCGCGGCAACGAAGCAGGTTTCTGCTTCGGTACTGCGCGCCGGCGAACAGCCGTTACAAATCCTCCAGAGTTGTATTACCCTATAGAGGAGTAATTATGCCTTGATCGAGGTCTAATGCGGCATTGTTGATGCCAATTCGTTCGCCATTTGTAAAGACAGCTACAGCTTCGACTAGGCTCCATTTTTAAATGGGGTAGTTAAATAACCGGTGGTTTCTGGGGCATCGGTTCACGCGCACGCGTCGGGTGCTTCCAATTTGGCATTTTGGGTGTTTAACAGCATCTTCTCTCGAATCTTCGCGGCTCGGTTGAAGTACGTAGGAAGCGGCTCTAAGCCGAATTCAGACGCAATATCTCTGACGGTAATGTTGGGGTGGTGCGACACAAGGCGGAATTTTGCTTCGTCTGTGGCTATGTCGATTTCCACCGCGGGACCGTACTTGCGGCGGATGGCATCCCAGTGGGCATTGTTGTAGTCTATGTGGAAAACGGCTCCGTCGAGGTTAATTTGGCGGCACAGGATCTGCTCATAGGCGCTTGACCATTTCAATATCCGACCCAGTGGGTCCACCACGGCGCTTTTTCCTCCTGAATGGGCGCTTACGATAAAGACGCTGAAGTCGTGTGCCCATATTTGGAGCTGAAGGCCTCCGCAGTACATGGAGGGGAAGAAAACGATTTCCGCGCCGTTGGATATCAAGCCTTCTATTACATCTCGGTGGTTCAGATCGAAGCAGATGGCGCATCCGATTCGGCCGAAGTCAGTTTCGAAAGTTTTGGGTTCAGTTCCCGGAATTACGCCGCTTTCGATCTCCCATATGGTGGGATGCATTTTGTGGTAAGCGCCGAGGATCTCCCCATCTCGGTTGATTACCACGGCGGAGTTGTAAAGGCCCGCTTCTGTTTTCTGCACGATGGGGCAAATGACGTACATTCTATGCTTTCGAGCCAGCTCGGCCGCCGCATCGGTGGTTGGGCCTGGAACAGTTTCTGCGGCAGTTGGATAAGCCTCGCAGGGAAGCCCAAGGGTGGTGAAGGTTTCCGGCAGGCAGACTATATCCGGTTGGTAAACCGCGGCTTCTGCAAGCATGCGAAGCCCACCCTCTCGTTTTTGCTCAACAGTGCCTCCTTCTCCGTTGTAAGATATTGAGGCAACACGGACCAGCCGCGCCATTTTCCTGCCTCCAAAGTCGAAACTGTTTCTGCTTTCTCTTTCTCTATGTGCGAATGCTTGTCCTCTGGTTTTCATCATTTGCGGGAGGAATGAGGGTGCAGGGGGTACAATACTAAGGGTGAGCTGCACCTGTTGTGGTGAAGGCGCCGAGATTGGGGCTTGAATTAAAGCCCTTTGGAGTTTGGAAGATGACCGCAGACAAACAACACGAGCGCCGGTACGATCCGGCAATACTCAAAAAGGTTGTGAACCTGGCCACCAGGTTGCAGAACCGCCATGAAGACACACTGACCGAAAGCCAGATCGAAGCA
>JBMFPP010000007.1:0-17762 GCA_049969055.1 Armatimonadota bacterium
CTGCTGAGCCTTTCTCTGGCCGCCGGCTTCGTATTGGACGTTTCTTTCGGTGCTGTTGCGGCGTCGTACGCTGTTGTAGCGATCTCCTACACTTTCTTGCTGAGGGACTTGGTGATCATCGACATCCTCGCTGTATCAGCCGGCTTTGTGCTTAGAGTGGTGGCAGGCGCTGTTGTTATTCACGTAGAAACATCGCCCTGGATACTGATCTGTACTCTTTTCCTGGCGCTGTTGCTCAGTTTGGGCAAAAGGCGCAGTGAAATTCTTGTTCTGGAGCAGGCCGCCGGTGGCCATCGCCCCAACCTTCAGGAGTACTCGGTTCAGTTTCTCGACTACCTGATGCTGTTGGTGACTGCTGGAGCGCTGATGTCTTACCTCCTTTATGCGCTGGCGTCCGGCAGGCATGGGCCGTTCATGGGAATGACCATTCCCTTTGTGTTCTACGGTATTCTGCGCTATCTCTACCTTGCTTTTCAGCGGGGTTTGGGCGAAAATCCGGCCGAGCTTTTGGTGAAAGACAGGCCACTTTTGATTAATGCGGTGCTTTGGGTTCTGTCGGCAATGGTGGCGCTGTATCTAGAGCGCCCGTACATCGGTAGATAGTGAAGGGGGCTTGCCGCGTGCCATCGTTCTTGGATAAACTGCAGGGAGCTTGGGAGCGCAGTGGAAGCTTGCTTTGCGTTGGGCTGGATCCGAACACAGAAATGCTGCCCGCTCCGTTTGCTTCGGCAGCTTCCGCGGATCCGACGGGGAAAGCACGCGCGGTTTTGGAATTCTGCCTGCGTATTATCGATGCGGTGCATCCTTTCGTGTGCGCATTCAAGCCTCAGTACGCCTGCTTCGCGGCGCTGGGACCGGAGGGCATTTCCGCTTTGCGGGACGTTATTGCCCACGCGCGGGAAATCGCTCCTGAACTGCCTGTGATACTGGACGCAAAGAAGGCAGATATCGGGGTTACGTCGCGGATGTACGCTGTGGAAGCCTTCGATGTACTCGGTGCCGACGCGGTTACTGCGAATCCGTACATGGGTTTCGATGCGCTGGAGCCGTTTTTGGAACGCCCTGAGCGCGGCGTTTTTGTGCTGTGCCGGACGTCTAACCCGGGCGCCGGCGAGGTGCAAGAACTGTTAGTTAGCACGGAACGCGGAGAACTGCCGCTGTACTTGGCTGTTGCCTTCATGGTATCCCACAGGTGGAATATCAACGGCAACTGCGGTTTGGTGGTTGGGGCCACAAACCCGGCCGAGCTCTCAAAAGTGCGAGCGGAGGTCGGCGAACTCCCGATTTTGGTGCCGGGGGTTGGGGCACAGGGAGGCGACCTTCGCTCCTGCATATCGGCGGGCTTGGATGTACGCAAATCGGGATTGGTTGTGAATGTTTCCAGAGCCGTGCTGTACGCCGGGAGGAACGATGACTTCGACGAGGCCGCAAGACAGCAGGCCAAGCGCTTTCGCGACGAGATCAACCGGTATAGAGGGGTTTCACATGGCTGAGGAGAGCAAAAACGAAACGCCGCTGACTTACGAGGCATCGGGTGTTGTGCCGGCCGAGAAAGTGCTGGCAGGTTTGCTTGGGTGGGTGCACAAGACACTGTCGATACGGCAGGGGATTGGGGCTCCTGCTTTGGAACTGGGACACTACGCCGCAGTTCTTGACTTGGGGAACAATTTGGGGATTGCTGTATCCACAGACGGCGTTGGGTCGAAACTGCTGATTGCCGAGGCGGTGGGTCGCTACGACACTGTGGGGATAGACTGCGTGGCCATGAACGTCAACGATGTGTTGTGCGTCGGGGCCGAACCGATCGCTATGGTGGATTATATAGCAGTGGAGTCGGCACGCGGCGATGTTTTGGAGCAGGTCGGAAAAGGTTTATACGAGGGAGCCAGGTTGGCAAACATCTCAATCCCCGGCGGAGAGCTGGCCCAACTGCCGAGCATTATTCGCGGTATGAAAGAGGGAGAGGGACTTGACTTGGTGGGCACCTGCATCGGCGTAGTGAAGATGGATCAGGTGATCACCGGAGACAAAATTCAGCCCGGCGATGTGCTTATAGGCATCGCCAGCAGTGGAATCCACAGCAATGGGCTGACCCTCGCGAGGAAAGCACTGCTGGAGAGAGCAGGTCTTTCATTGCACGAAGTTCCGCCGGGGCTAACCCGAACGTTGGGCGAAGAGCTGTTGGAACCAACCGTAATCTATGCCCCCTGGGTGCTTGCTCTTCTACGCTCTGGCGCCGCGGTGCGCGGGTTAGCGCACATAACCGGAGACGGTTTCCTAAACCTCAGGCGCATTGGGCGCGGTATTGGATGGAACATCGAATGGTTGCCGGAGCCGCCCCCCATCTTTCGCTTAATTCAGCAGGCTGGCAGTATTGCCGCGGGGGAGATGTACGCGGTTTTCAACATGGGAGTTGGCTTCTGCGTGGTTGTGCCTGAAAGCGAGTCTGATGCCGCGCTTGAGTTCTTAAACGGACGTGGAGCCACATCCTGGCTGCTTGGTAGAGCTGTGCGCAGCTCGGACCGGGATATCGTTCTGCGGCCGGTTGGGCTTAGGTCGTCGGGGCCAGCGTTCGTGGAAGTTTAACCGCAGTATCCGGAAACCAGGTTTGTTGGGCGACCTTCGAAGAAGCTTAAAATGTTGCGCACCGTAGTGTTTAGTATTCGGTGCTGGGCCTCTGCGCTGTAAAAGGCGATGTGCGGCGTAAGCACCACGTTCTCGCGTTTGAGCAACGCGTATCCCTGAAGGACGGCTCGCACCTTGTCCTGTGGAAGAGACTCCGAAAGAAGCTCGGCTTCTTCCCTGATAGTTTCTTCTCCTTCGAGCACGTCCAAACCAGCGCCGGAAATTTGGCCTGTATCAAGCCCCCATACAAGAGCCGCGGTGTCCACAAGTTCTCCCCTGGCCGTATTGATCAAGATTGCCCCGCGCTTCATCTTGGCAATTGTTTCGCGGTTGATCATATGCCTTGTGGCTTCGGTTAGTGGTGCGTGGAGGGACACAACATCGGATCTGGCGAGAAGTTCGTCCAGCGGCACGTATTCAAAACCGAGTACTTCGGCTAGGATCGGTTGTTCATTGGGGTCGCAGGCCAGTACGTTCATCCCAAAGCCTTTTGCTATGCGGATTACGTGGAGCCCTATGCTGCCTGCCCCGATAACGCCCAAGGTTTTACCGTTTAGGTCGAAGCCGCGCAGTCCGGAGAGGCTGAAGTCCAATCTGCTTGTGCGGATATACGCCTGGTGCACGCGGCGTGACAACGCAAGTATAAGGGCGAACGTGTGCTCCGCCACGGTGTTCTCGCCGTATCTGGGAACATTGCAGACAGCTATGCCGCGCTTCGCGCACTCATGCAGATTGATGTGGTTGAAGCCTGTAGATCTGGTAGCAATGACCTTGGCTTCCGGGAGGTGATTGAGAATTTCCGAAGCAACCTGTGAGTAAATGAAAACCGAAACCGCATCTGCAGATGCCGCCAGCTTCGCGGTTTCCGGGGTGAGGCGCTCTCCAAGCAGGATGAGATTGTACTCGCGGAGCTGGCTGTTGCGCAGGTATTCGGCTTCCCAGTCTTCAAGTTCGAAGAAAGCCACTGTGTGAGGCGCATTCACTTGCAAATCCTCCATGATTAAGGATAGAAGCACCGTATACGGTGTGGCAACCCTCGAGAGTGGTTTCTACCAATGGGAAGCCGCGGCAGTGCGTTCTACTGTTACATCGAACACTTGTTCGAAATGGGGTATTAGTCGTTCTTCCACTTCCTGCAGGGAAACCCGTCTTCCCAGCACAGCTGACATTGAGGTTACGCCCCTGACTCTAATTCCGCAGGGCACAATCATGGAGAAGAAAGAGAGGTCTGGATCAACGTTCAGGGCAAACCCGTGCATGGTAACTCCCCGCCGAACCTGCACCCCTATTGCAGCAATCTTGTTTTTTTCCACCCATACTCCAGTTAAGCCCTCTTCGCGGTTTGCGGAAATCCCATAGTCTTTTAGAACCCGAATCAGCACCTCCTCCAGGGCGCGAACGTAGGCGTGGACATCGCGCTGTCTGCGGCGCAGATCCATGATCGGATATCCCACCAGCTGGCCGGGGCCGTGAAAGGTAACGTTGCCGCCGCGACCGACCCTGTAAACTTCGGCCATCTTTTTGAGGGCTTCTTCTGGAAGCAGGAGATTAGATTCAGACGCCGGCGCGCGCCCGATGGTGAAGGTTGGAGGATGTTCAAGCAGGATCAATGTTTCCGGCAAAAGGTGATCAGCAACATCTGCCAGCACCTTTTCTTGAAGCTTGAGTGCATGTTCGTAGGGCGTTAGACCCAGGCGAATCAGACGGCACTCAGTGCTCACTGTTCCGCATATTGAGGTGGTTGGGTGTGGGGCTTACTATAACGCCATCGAATACCGCGGCGTTGGATTTTACCTTACAGCCAGCGCCAACAACACAGCGGTCGAGAATCGTGTCCCTCATGACGACGGCTCCTTCCCAAAGGATGCTACGTCGCACCACCGCGCCTCGCTCAACAACGCAGTTTGGCCCCAACACGCTGTCTTCCAGTACTTTGGCACCGGCTTCTATTCGACATCCGGAGCCGATTAGGACCGGGTAGCCGATTTCTGCGGTTTCATCGATCTCCACATTCTCGCCCATCCAGACGTAGCGCCTCGTTTCCGGACAGGGGAATTTAATGTTAACGCGACCGTTGAGGGCGTCGTAGTGTGCCGCGCGGTACTGCTCCAGGTGCCCCACGTCGCTCCAGTACGAGGCACTCAGCAGGCCGTAGAAGGGCTTTTTAAGCTGAAGCAGTTTTGGAAACAAGTGCAAACCGAAGTCGTAAAACTCTCCACTGGGTATCAGGTCCAGGACTTCTGGCTCGAAGGCATAAACACCAGTGTTGGCCGTGTTGGAAAAAATGAGCTCCGACTTTGGCTTTTCAACAAATCTTGTGATGCGTCCGCGCTCGTTGGTGAGAGCAATTCCAAACTGCGAAGGATCTTCCACCAGGGAAAGCACTATGGTGGCCAAAGCACGCTTTTCTTTGTGGTAGCGCAGGAGTCTGGTGAGGTTGAAGTCGGCGAGGTCATCCCCTCCGATCACAATGAAAGTGTCGTCGAAGAAATCCGCCACACGTCGGACACCGCCGGCCGTTCCCAACAGCTTTTCCTCTTCCGAGTAGTATATCTTAACACCCCAGCGGCTTCCATCTCCGAAGTAGTTTTTGATAACGTGGCCTAAGTAGTGAATGTTCACCATTATCTCATTAAAGCCGTGTGAAGCAAGAAGTTCAACAATGTGCTCCATCACGGGCTTGTTGACTATTGGCACCATGGGCTTTGGAATATTCCGAGTTAGCGGATCCAGGCGGGTGCCTGCGCCTGCCGCAAGGATCATTGCTTTCATGGTTGGAACTCCAGCATTAAACGAGCCACATGGTGCAGTTGCTCCTCGGACAGCTCCGGGAACACCGGTATTGAAAGGACCTCTCTGGCGGCTTTTTCGCTTTCCGGAAAGTCGCCCTCTTTGTATCCAAGTCCGGCGAACGCTGGCTGTAGGTGGAGGGGCAAGGGATAATAGATGCCGGTATCAACTCCGCCGGCGGCCAGAGCCGCCTTCAATTCGTCCCGATTCCGGCATCTCACGGTGTACTGATGAAAAACGTGGTAGTTGCCGGGAGCCTCAACCGGCAAGCCGTATCCGTGGCAGTGGAGCAGTTCGGTATAGCGGGCGGCGTTGCGGCGCCGCGCGGCGTTCCAGCTTTCTAGATGGGGAAGTTTTGCGCGCAGAACGGCAGCTTGAAGCTCATCCAATCGGCTGTTGAATCCCAATCTTTCGTATATGTAAGGGCCTCCGCTACCGTGATACCGGAGAAGGCGCACAGCATCTCGCACATCTTCTCGGTTTGTCAGCACCATTCCACCGTCGCCGGCGGCTCCGAGGTTTTTGGTTGGATAGAAGCTCAGTGCGGCCGCGTCACCAAAGCTTCCGACCGGCTTTCCATTGCGCTTGGCACCGATGGCCTGAGCCACGTCTTCCACCACCGCCAAGCCGTACTTCGAAGCCAATTTGCAAATGCCCTCCATATCGGCTGCTTGCCCATACAGATGCACTGGAACTATGGCAGTTGTCCTCGGGGTTATACAGGCTTCCACACTGCTCGGTGATAAGTTGTAGGTCACCGGGTCTACATCTGCAAAAACGGGAACGGCACCAATGCGGGAGATTACCTCTGCAGTGGCAATAAACGTAAATGGGGTGGTTATGACCTCGTCCCCGGGTTTAACTCCGATGGCCAGTAGCGCCAGCAACAGTGCATCGGTTCCCGATGCAACTCCGATGCCGTACCGCACTCCGCAGAGTGCCGCCACCTCTTGTTCCAAGAGTTCTACCTCTCGGCCGAGGATAAACCTACCGCTTTCCATTACGCGCAACAGTGCGGCATCGATTTCGGATTTGATGGATGCATACTGCGACTGCGGGTCGCTCATCGGGACGCGGAGCGCTTTCACAATGCGGGTTCCTTTCCCAAAAAGGAGGGTTTAAATACGGGAATTACAAGCATAGGAATCCATCTTCCTCTTGTTTGGCAAACCGATGAACATTATAACATTCGAAAAGGCGTTGTCAACGCCGGCAGTAGCGGCTTGGCTGAGGAACATCCAGCGTAGGCGCCGCACTTTGCCGGTCGTGCGTCTTTCGTCATTGATTTTTGACGAAACAATTTGCACAACCAAGCGTGGATTTTCCTTGTGCACAGTAAACCTCGGTGCTATAATTGGGGTGAACCTGGGATATCCTTTTGGGTTTCGGTAGTGCCGCGGAGAATGAGTGCGCCACAGACGTTGCAAGAACGCATTTCGGATCTCATGCAGGCCGGGGCTGAAGTCCTTAAAGAGGCCGAGGATTTACTGCGCAAAGGCGAGATGCGCGCGGTGAAGCTCAATATTGGGCGAACCACACTGTGGGAACGGCCTGTTGCGCTCTCGGCCTTCGGCGCAGTTCTCCTTGCGGTTGGCGCAGTCATCCTCTCCAAGCTCAGCGTGCATTGTGTTTCATCTCAAGGCACTGAGAGCTAGGCGGTTTCGTGTGGAGCTGGGCCAACCCAGCTTGACGCGCAGATTCGCAGCGCCGCGGCTGGGGTTTGGATCCAGAAAAAGTGGAGGTAAACGATGAGCACCAAGGCCGTCATAACTTGCAGTTGCGGTCAAAGGATTTTATCTAAGGACGTTTTGCATAGAGGACAATATCTTAGGTTGTTCGGTCCCAGTTTTGTTTACATAAAGTTTCGGTGTTCTAGGTGTAAGAGGCTTGGTGAGAAATTTATTGAGCAGGACAAATGGGATGAATCGGTTCTGAGAGATGTGCCGTCCGATGTGGAGCCCGAGGAAAGAAAGAAGTTTGAAAGCCTTGGCCCCATCACAATTGACGAAGTGATGGAGTTTCACGAGTTTCTTAAGAACTTCAGCTTCAAGAAGAGCACGGGCTCGGATGACAAGTGAAGGTCAGGCAGACGTTTCTGCTGTTAGCAGGGCTTCTGTTGGTCCTGCCCTCACAAGTCAGAGCCGAGTTCAGGCCTAAGGTTGAAGTCCTTGCCCTGCAGGGCAAGGCGGTCATATATGTTAACAAACAGCCTGCGATAGGGTTAGATGATTTCGATAGGGCCAACATAGTTGCCGGCAGAATTGCTCAGTTGGCCCACGTTGGAATTAACCCCGGAGTTATAGGCGCGGTCCGCACTCCCCGTGGTGCCGCTGTTGTGGCTGTTGGCCTCCGAATAATAGAAGTTACGAACGAGCAGGCAAAGTCCCAGAACACTACTCCTATGGCCTTAGCCCAAAGATGGGCGCTCAATTTGCGGAGGCTGTTGTCCCTTCCTGGGCTTACGGCTGAGCCGGCTCGGTTGCTGATTCCCCTTTCGGAATCCCGAACGCTGAGGGTGGGCGGGGCGGCTTCCGGTCCCATAGAGATTATGGCTTCCGGTGCACCGGTGAACGCAATTGTTGACCAGGCAAAGCGCACCGTTGCGGTGACTGGCCTTGCTGTTGGAGACGGAACGCTTACCCTCAGGTGTGAAGGGGCGGAGCTGAATGTTCCGTTTGCAATTCGCAAGTACGCGGCTGTAGTTGGCTCCGCCCGAGTTGCATACACTGGAGCGGGGCCTTCAAAAGACCGCTTGGAAAGGCTCATCGCCGACTACGCCCTCCGAGCGGTTGCTGTGGAGCCGGGCGCCAAAGTACAGTTGGACGAGCCGGTTCGCCTTCAGCCCGGCTTGATCCCTCCGCAGGTGACCGTTCGCATCAGAGCTGAAGGGGATGGGTATATACCGGTTAAGGCAGATGTGCCCGTTGCACTGACGGCGGAGGATGTGCCTCCTAAGGAAGCCGCTGTGTTGCTCTATTCAAACGATCCGGAAAGGGTGAGGCGGTTTGGAGGGCTGTATGCGGCGCCTCTTCAGCTCGACCAGCCGGCCCGCCTTTTGTACCATCACCAAAACATTATGCCTCAGCCTTTTGATCTTTCAGTCGCGGTTGTGAATTATGGGAACTCACCGGCCAGGGTGCAGGTTATCGAGGGGATTGCTCCGGCAATGGTTGATACGGTGCAGGTTGGGCATCGTGCTGCCGCGCGTTTCATGCCGAATCTGTTTTCAAACTCCGGATTTATTCTGGAGCTAGCGCCCGGTGAGCGGTATCCCATCCTTCTGCAAACTTTACCGTCAGGTTTCACCGGGAGCGGATTGTTCCAACTGCGGCTTTTGGCCGGCGAGTCGGTCTGGGTTTTCGTTAGGGCCGAAGCGAAAGGATGGTCGGTGCCAGAGCGACCGCCGTCTCCATCCCGCCACATCTATACAAACCCGAGGATGAACATACAAGAGCGGTATGTGGTGGGGCAGAGATGGGCGTTTATTCCGGTTGGCAAGCACTCCATAGAGCGAGCGAGCCGAGACGGTGTGCTGGATGGGAACTACGGCGTGCTGTATGACATAAATGTGAAGGTGGAAAATCCAACCCCGGAGCCTGTGAACGTGGAGGTTTTGTTCGAGCCTTCGGCAGGGGTGGCTCGGGGAGTTTTCTGGATTGATGGTGCAAGCGTGGAGACACAGCACCTTCAGCCGCCGAAAGAATATTTGATAGCGAAATATCCGCTTCAGCCCAACTCCAGCCGGGATATACGCATACTAACGATGCCTTTGGCTGGTTCTCACTATCCGGCCAGGATTATAGTGCGGGCACTTCGCAACACGGTCCGCAAGCCTTCGGGAGCGCAGGAGGCCAAAGCGCTTTCTCCTTAGTGCCCCACCATCAAACCCTCTTTTACTGTCTGGGCGTTTCCAACCCAACTGCCAAGCGCAAAATCCTAAGCGCATCTGCAACAGTGATGAGTCCGTCGCCGCAGGAGCCGTCCGGCCTGCATGGCGCTACATCAGCGGCGGCGCGCCCTTTTGCGTCCAAGCTGGTTATCCCCACCGCCGCTCTGAGAACTAGAACCGCGTCGGCAACAGTTACTTGTCCGTCGCCGTTGGCATCGCCGGGAAGCACCACCGGCAAAAGCCCCTCCACCTTCCTCACGCGGGAGTTTCCGCTGTCTGCTATATAGAGATCTCCTGTCGGAGACACGGCTATGCCTCTGGGAATATTAAGGCGCGCCTCTTCAGGGGACAACCCGTCGCCGCCGTAACCCCCGTCCAGCAGGCCGACAGGGCCACTACCTACTACGGTGGTGATTATTCCAGAGCGGAGATCCACCTTCCGTATGCGGTGGTTTGCAAAGTCGCTTACATAGAGATTCCCGTCCGGTGCAATTTTTACATCGAACGGATAGCTCAAGCTAGCCTCAACAGCCGGCCCGCCGTCTCCGGAGAAGCCGTCAACCCCACTGCCGGCCACCGTGGTTATGATGCCGGTTTTGGCGTCCACACGGCGCACGCGGTTGTGACCGCTGTCGGCTATGAAGAGGTTGCCTTCAGCGTCAACCGCAACAGATGTTGGGGAGTAGAGAACGGCCTCCAAAGCAGGCATTCCGTCTCCCACATCATCGGCAGGAGAGGCGCGGCCGCGGCCCGCAACGGTGGTTATGATGCCAGTCAATGCATCCACTTTGCGAATTCGGTCGTTTGCCTCATCCGCAATATAAAGGTTGCCGGAGGCGTCCACTGCAACGCCTTCCGGCTTCCATAAGCTGGCTTCAACAGCCGGGCCTCCATCCCCGGAGTAACCCCTTTCTCCGTTTCCGGCAACCGTGGTGATTATGCCTTGAATGTCTATCTTGCGAATGCGGTGGTTTTGGCTGTCAGCTATAAAGATGTTGCCCTGCTGGTCAATGGCGATTCCGTTTGGCGCATTGAGGGCCGCTTCAACAGCCAAACCTCCGTCGCCCCAAAAGTCGCCGCCCAACAGTTGGGTTGGACCACTGCCAGCTATCGTCGTGATAACGCCGGTTTTGGCGTCCACAAGGCGCACACGGTTGGCGGCGTAGTCGGTTATAAGCACGTTTCCGGCTCGGTCCACAGCTATTCCTGATGGCATTACAAGGGCCGCCGAAACTGCCGCCTTTCCGTCCCCAGAGAAAGCGGCCTCTCCAGTTCCAGCAAAAGTAACGATGCGAGCGGCGTTTGCGCTGGCGGCGAGTACGCCAGCGGCCGCCACTACAGTCAGCAAGAGTGGAAGTCTCATGGCTCCTCCAAAGATTTGCAGAGACATGCTCCTCGGTAAGAATGTTCAGCTTTCGCGACCGCAAACCTGCTGTGTTGGATGGATTATTAAGCAAAGGCAAGACTGCATTTGATTGCTGATGCCAAACCAGTGTACTATAGTTTGGTGCTGTGAGTCAGGCGTTTGTAAACCGAAAAGAGTTTATTTTTAAGGAGATGTCATGCGTGTACTTGTAGTCCACGGTCCGAATCTTAATCTATTGGGCGTGAGAGAACCGGAAGTTTACGGCCCGGCTACGCTGGATGAGGTAAACGCAAGGATATCCAGTACCGCTAAAGAGCTTGGCGTGGAAGTCCGCATCTTCCAGTCCAACTCTGAGGGGGCTATCATCGATGCCATTCAGGATGCCGCGAATTGGGCTGATGGTATTATCATTAACCCCGGTGCCTACACACACTACAGCATCGCCATTCGAGACTGTCTCGTTGCCGTTCGCCTGCCAACGATAGAGGTGCACCTTTCCAACATTTACTCCCGAGAAGAATTCCGGCGGCACTCGGTGATAGCACCGATTGTGGTTGGGCAGATCAGCGGGCTTGGGGTGCACGGATACCTCTTGGCTCTGAGGGCTATCAAGGCGATAGTGGAGGAGAAGCGGGAATGAACACCAACCCTCGCGTTGAAAAACTGCGCAGTGCCATGGCTGAAGCCAATATACCTGCTCTGCTTGTAACCGAAATCAACAACCTGCGCTATATAAGCGGCTTTACCGGAAGCACCGGAATCGGGTTGATTACTGAATACGATGCTTGGTTCTTCGCGGACCCGAGGTACATCATTCAGGCAAAAGACGAGTGCCGCGGCTTTGAAATTGTTCCAGTCCTCGATGGATTCATGAAAGCGATCGGCGGTTTGGTTAGAGATAAAAGATTTAGTCTGTTAGCCTTTGAGAGACAGCATGTTTCGTTTGCTACCTATGAAGAGCTCCGCAACACCGTTCCGGAGGTGCGCCTGTACCCAGTTTCGAACTTAGTTGAAAATCTGAGGGCTGTGAAAGACGAAGGCGAGATAAGCATCATACGTCAGGCCGCCAAAATCGCCGATGCCACGTTTGAGCACGTGCTGAACATCATTCGCCCCGGCATGACCGAGCGCGAATTGGCATTGGAAATCGAGTGGCACATGCGCAAGATCGGCGCAGAGCGCGAGGGTTTTGCCACCATCGTGGCAAGCGGCCCCCGCGGCGCGCTTCCTCACGCAAGCCCTACGGATAAGCCCATCCAGAAGGGCGAGCTGGTGGTTATGGACTACGGAGCTTACTTTGAGGGATACAACAGTGATATCACCCGAACAGTGTGTGTGGGCAAGGCCGATTCCCAACAGCGTGAGGTGTATGAAGTTGTTCGAGAGGCGCAACAGCTTGGAGTAGATACTCTGCGCCCGGGGCTGAAAGGCCAGGATGTGGACAGAGCAGTTCGCGAATTTATTACCGCCCGCGGATATGGAGACAAATTCGGCCACGGACTCGGACACGGATTGGGGCTTCAGGTGCACGACGTTGGGTCGCTCAGCAAAACGTCAACCACTGAGATCAAAGCTGGAATGGTGTTCACCGTGGAACCCGGAATCTATATAGAAGGGTGGGGTGGGGTGCGCATAGAAGACGACGTTCTCGTTACCAATGATGGGTCCGAGCGCCTTACGCTCGCGGCGAGGGAGCTGATTGAGCTGTAGGCTTCACTTCACCTCCACAGTGATGTTGCCGTTGGATGTATGCAGGCGCATCTGCGCTCGCCCATCGCCCATGATGGCTTCTACCTCTCCATTGGTCTGGCTTGTAATCCGAAATGGATTGGCAAGGTTTATACGTCCGTTTACCGCGGATCCTTTCAGGGAAACCGAGGCATTCCGCGGCAGTTGAATCAGGATGTTCCCGTTTGACGTGCTTGCGTCCAGCGTTCCCCCTTGAAACCTTGTGTACTCCAAAGAAAGATTTCCTTGACCGGTCTTCACTGTGCTTTGAACGGAGTCCGCGGTCAAACCGCTCCCGCGGATTGCTCCGCTTCCTGTCTCAATCTTCAATGCGCCTGACACATCGCGTACTTCAACCAGGCCGTTTCCCGTGACAATGCTTGCGTCCCTATCCACGTTCCGAACGATAACAATACCGTCTCCCGTACGATCTACCGCGGTTTTAAACGGACCCTGGACCAGAACGGCTCCCTCTTTGGCCGATATTTCCACATCTAAGTTGGGAGGAGCAACCAACTCAACAGGTGTTGCCTGTGTTTGCGGAGGAATTTTGGCCGTTAGAACGACTTCACCGCCGCGGGTAACAGAATCGATACCATATTCCTCCGCGCGGCCTGCGGACGTTCCCAAAATCCTCACGCGAATCGGCATGCCTTCAACCGAGCGGATCCACACCGGGCCGCGCGGGGTCTCGAGGCGCACCTTCTGCACCCCGTCCGCCTGCACGGATTTGGTCTTGATGGAGGGCATGCGTTCGGTTTGCGAACCCAAATTCAAATTTGCGAGGAGGCTTCCCAGGTCTACCTTGCCGGTAACAAGGACAACAACAATCTCCCCCGAGCGCGTGCCCTCTTCGGAGCGTGAATCGAAAGTGAGTAGGAAAACCCCTTCGGGACTCTTGGTTGGGTATGCCATTACACCAAGTTCCTGCCCTTGAACCCACCTTACGATTGCCTTTGCGTCTTTTGTGACAATTCCGCTTTCCTGCAGGGACTTCTCGTAGAACTGAAGCACCGCTTCCGGACTGAGGCCGCTTGGCGTTTTGTAAGTCAGCAGTCTAAGCTCCTCGGCGCCCCTGATGGCGCGGCCGATGGCGCTGGAAGCGATCGATTCTGGATCGGATAGGCTGATCTGCGATGAGAGTCTGGCCCCCGGGAAGGTGGGAAGGTCAAGGCTGAACGCCGGGGCAGATGCCGCTGTTGCGAATGCAAAAGCAAGAATCCCGAGAAGCAGAAGGCTCCTTGTTTGCAGTAAAGATCCTTCACAAGTCGTAGTGAATCTCATATGAATGCTCCGCTGTTAGCGATACCAATGCTGCCATTTTAACTTTTTCGAGGGCTTCCATCGCTTTCTGATCAGCTTTCACGGACGATTCGTGGATTTCAGCTTGGGCCATTCCGGGCGGCGCAATGTTCAGAGATTCGCCCATTTCGCGCACCGCCGCTAGCAGTGCAGGGCCTCCAAATTCCATTCCTTGATCATCGTCCTGCGGCTGATGGGTCGGCTTCGGAGTTTGCTGATCGGTGTTCTTTCGGCGGATATCCTGCACACCGTTCTCTTTTTGGTGCTTATGAGAAGGGGAGCGGAGACGTTCTGCACCAGATTTGATATTCGATTTGCGGTGGCCGCGTGCCTTCGTGAACGAACTCGGAGTGTTGATCTCGCTTGGCTTCGCGATTCCATGCTTCGGTTTCCCAGATCTGGCTTGTGGTTCCTTTGCAACAAGAGCAGGGCGTTTCTCCAAACGCTGGGCAGGCCGATTTTGATGCGGCAAGAACAAGCTCAACATCACGGCTCCAACGGCGACGGCCGCCGCGGCAACTGCTCCAACGCGTACTCCGATAACCCGCCAGGACAAACGCTGTCGCTCGGCGCTTATGCGGAGCGCAACGGCATCCCACATTTCCGGAACCGTTAAAGACTTCTTCTCGGCGGCGGCGAACGCGTCCAGCGCATTCATGGACCTGCGGAACAACGCTTCCTCTGCTTTGCAGGAGGGGCATGCCGCCAGGTGCTCTTTCACCAAGTGTAAAGCGTCTGGTGGCAGGTCTCCCTCTAGATACGCCGGGATGGAATTTCTCACAATTCGGCACTCGTTGCGCTTCACTTTATTACCCCCGGTATTAAAACCCCTTCAGCCAGAGGGGAAGTTCTCATACGTCTGTTTCGCTCTTCAAGCAAGCGGCATATCTCTCCTTAAAAGCCTGCCGCGCCCGGAATATGTTGGCCTTGGTCTGAGCCAAAGACCAACCCATAACTTCGGCAATTTCGTCGTAGCTCATCTCTTGGAAGTGTCTGAGTATGAGTACCGTTCGGAACCGCTCGGGCAACTGCGCCAGCACCCGTCGAATCTCTTCCTTTTACTTGATGGGAAACCTGTGCGTGCACATTTGGCTCAAGCTCAACAGGCGTATGGATAGTTGGGTCGTCCAGGCTCGTCACTCGTCTCCGCCAGAAGCGGCGCGTTTCCGAGCGGCATACATTCACTGCAATCCTGGTCAACCAGGTTAGGAATCTGCTGTCGCCCCGGAAGGAATTCAGTCCCTTATGCGCCTTAACAAAGGCTTCCTGGCAAGCGTCTTCGGCATCCTCGCTGTTGCCGAGGATGTGATGGCAAAGTGCATATATACGCCGGTGGTACCTTTTGAACAGGATGTTGAAAGCCTGCGGGTCTCCGCGCTTGTGCATCGCCACCAAGAGCATATCGTCATCTTGAAGATACGCGTTGGAGGTCACTCTCGGCACCTCCAGCGCGATCTGAGATGCTGCAGCACTATGCATGCCCATATCCGAGACGCCCATACCCTCCAGTGGGGGGATACCAAATGCTTTCCTGCGCCTATGAAGCTCGGCGCCCTAACCGATTCCGTCAGATTAGACATCTTGAATTCACACAATGTTACCACATGCCGGCTGTTTGCCTTGGTCCTCATCCGCCACCGAGGGTGGAATCCCTCAAGCAGAGGGTACCCCCGAAAGGGATTTGTGTCAACACGTTGGCTTTTTCCCCTGGTGCACTCTGCAGAAGGTTTCAAAACGAAAAGGCAGATGCAGGACCAGCTTCGAACATGTGTTTTTGATGCACGACGCGAAGGCGTTTGATATAATTGGCAAGGCACCGTTGCTTTTTGGCGTGGCGTTGTTTATTTCTGGATTGGAGACAGAGATTGTCGGGGGATAAAATACAGCGCATATTGATAATCAGCGTGGCATCTCTGCGGAGTACAATTGCCGGCACTGCATTGGCCCGGGAACTCAAAAAGCGACTGCCGAAAACGCATATAGATTGGATGACCTCCCCGGAAGGCGCCGAGCTTCTTTGGCGTCACCCAGGTGTGGACCGCGTAGTAGCAGTCCCAAAGCTGTTTGCCGATTCAATTCCCAGCGGCTTATTTCGGCGGACGGTTTTTAAAGACCGCCGCGCCGAAGTGCTTCTCACGGCTTGGTCTCTCAGACCGGACCGGTACAGCGTAGCGATTGACTTGGATGGGGAGTGGTGGAGCGCGTGTGCTGCATGGTTAACGGGAGCCCCTTACAGGCTCGGCAGTGCATGCACGACACGAACCGCGGCTTTGTTCCTAACCCACATTGCACAGCCCAGGGACGTTTATGTTCATTCCAGTGAAGTATTTCTGGATATCTTGGGACTGCTTCAGATTCGCCCTCACAGTTTTGAGCCGCTGTTGACACTGAGCACGGATGATGTTGATGCCGCTGTGGCGCTTCTCGAGCGCTGTGGAATAGCTAGGGAACAACAGTTTGCCGTCATCGGTCCGGGAACCGACACCCCTTGGAAGCGGTGGCCGGCAGATCGCTTTGCGGAGGTGGCTGATCGACTGCTGGTTGAATACAGCCTGCCTTCGGTATTGATCGGTTCTGCCTGCCACAAGTGGCTGCTTGAACGTGTCCGTGTGCGGAGCGGTTCTCTGCCAGCAAATCTTGCCGGTCGAACTACTATCAGGCAAGCGGCCGCCGTTTTGCGGCTTGCGCGCATATTCATCGGGGTGGATACCGGCCTGGTCTCGGTAGCGGCCGCGGTGAGAACGCCTTCGGTGGTTGTATGCAGTTATGGTTCCCGCCGCCAAATCTCGGACGAGCGCGTGAGCATTGTTGCCGAAACACCAGTCGACGACGCTGTCTCGGAGCGGCGGCGCCCGGGCATTATTGGTGTTTCAGCCCAGGACGTGATGTCTGCTGTTGACGGTTGGCTGAGCAGTCCGATCTCCTGGAGATCCAAATGAGGTATGGCCGTTAATTCCAAGTTCTGCAGACGGGCTCCTGTCGAAACGGGCTTCAGCAGGATAAAGGCGTGGACTTTGGGGCGCCTGCTTTTGCCGTTTGCCGCGGTTGTCCGCATGGTGCCCGAACCGAAACTGCCAGCCTTGGGAGACCGCGTTGGGGACGCTCTCTACACGGTGTCGAAGAAGCTTCGCACGGTGGCGCTGGCGAATCTCACCCGGGTGTATGGCGGTGTTTGGAGCGATAAGCAGATACTTCAGACCGCAAGAGAGGTTTTTCGGAACTTTGGGCGCACCGCGGTGGAGTTTGTCAGGTTGCCCTATATGCATCCCGATGAGATACGTATGCTTGTCAAGATTGAGGGCTTGGAGTGTATGTTCCGCGCTCTTGAGGCGGGAAGGGGATGTATACTTATTACGGCGCACTACGGCAACTGGGAGATGTTGGGAGCGCGGCTGGTCCTTGAAGGTTTGAAAATGAACGTTTTGGCGAGGACTGCCGACGACAGTTTGACAGACCGCTTTATAAACGGCATTAGGAGCCGCGTTGGCCTCAACGTGCTGAGCCGAGGCGGAAGCCTTATCCCCGTGCTCCGAGCGCTGAAGCGGAATGAGGTTGTGGGAATACTGCTTGACCAGAACTTTGTCAACGGCATCTTTGTGAACTTCTTCGGCAGGCCGGCTGCAACTGCAACCGGTCCTGCTGAGCTGGCGATACGCACCGGGGCACCTGTGGTTTCCGGGTTCATAGAGCGCCAGGCGGATAACACACACCTGGCGCGCTTCGAGCTCATTGAACTGCCTTCTTTCGATAACTATGAAGAGAACGTGAGAGCAGCAACCCAGATTTTTACCAAAATCATAGAGGAGGCAGTGAGGCGCCGCCCGGACCAGTGGATGTGGTTCCACAACCGTTGGAAATACCAACAGTCGGAGAACAGTTGATTTGGTTGGCTGTTGTCAATCAAAGCGGCCCCAGGGAGTTTGGCAATGGATGAAAAGCCCACATACTCGTTCGAGGTAATAGACCATACAGCGGATCGCGGATTAGTGGCGTACGGATCCGATCTGGCAGAGCTTTTCGAGGCCTGCGCCTACGGTATGTTCTCGCTGATGGCCGATCTCA
>JBMFPP010000008.1:0-3040 GCA_049969055.1 Armatimonadota bacterium
CCCTGGTATTACGACGCCTCTGGAACCAGCGTCTGGGCTCGGCAGTGCTCATCCAACCCCACCACATCGACCTGGCCGACCGGCACATCCGCGGGGAGGTGGTGCGGCTTCTGGACAGCGGCTATGACGCCATCGTGACGGGCGATGTGCTGCAGCGGGCGGGCGAGGTTGAGCGGCAGTTGAGGGGCGACTACGCCAAAGAGCAGTTGGGCAAGGGAGCCGCCACCTGCGCCTTCCTGTACAGCATCTCGGCCGCCACCCGCGATGCCGGAGCCACCGAAGAAGAGATCCGCACCGCCCTTCTGCGCCCAGACGTTAACCCGGCGATGGTGTCGGAAGTACTGGGAAGACTGCGTGAGGGGCTGTGGTATCTGCGCTACCGCGACCGCCGCTACCTGTTCACGGCCAAACAGAACCTCAACAAGGTAATCCTGGACTTTGAGAGCAAGGTGGCAGACGACCAGGTGGAAGCGGCATGCAGGGAATGGCTGGGCAAACTGGCCGGGAAGGGGGGCGGGGTCTTTCAGGTGATTGTGGCGCCCCAGGGGCCAGAGCTCGTGCCCGACCGCGCCCAACCCACACTGGTGGTGCTGCCGGTGGATGTGACGGAGCCGCTCGTCTGGATGAAGCAGGCCGTTCAGTCGGCGGGGGAGGGCATCCGCACCAACAAGAACATGCTGGTGTTCCTTGTGCCAGACCCCACCCGGCTTCACACCCTGCGGCCGGCGCTGCGGCGCTGGCTGGCACTGAAAGACGTGGAGCAGTCGCCTTCGTTCAAAGAGATGGATAAGGAGGATCAAGAGCAGGTCAGGGGTCAATTGAAAGACAAGGAAGCGGAGGTGGAGGCCCTGTTGCGCCAGGCGTACCAGGAGATTTACCGTCCGAGCGACAGCGGGGTCACCCGAGTCTCCAGCATCAGCCCGGAGGCGATCAAAACGAAGACGCTGGACGAGTTCGTCAAGGAGGCGCTGGAGAGAGCAGGGGTTTTGGCGGAGCGGGTGGCACCGGAATATCTGCAGGACACTTTTAGGATAGAGCAGGGCAAGGAAGTGCCTGTTTCGCAGATCGTCAACACGTTCACAGGCGTTCCTGGGCAGACAATACCTGCAGATCCGCAGAAGGCGGTGCAGGAGGCGGTGCAGGAAGGCGTTCGGCAAGGGCTGTTTGGTCTGCGCGTGGGCGAGCGGGTCTTTGTGCGGGAGGAGGTGCCGGAGGAGGCGTTCAAACGCAGCGACGTCGCGCTGGTCCCCTCTGAGGAGAAGGAGCCGCCCCCGCCGCCCGTGGAGCGGGGACCCCTCACGCTCGTGGTACGGACAAGTGCGAATCTGCTCTACCCACTGTTGCAGGCGGCACAGATGTTGAAGAACCTGCATGGGGCTTCCGTATCGCTGGAGGTGCACGATCCTACAGGCGGGATGGCGGAGTTCCGGGAGGAGCTAGAGAAACTGCTTCAGGAGTACGGGTGTACGTTTGAGTGGATGGAAGACAAACCTGGGTTTGGGACATGAGTAATGGGCGGTGAAACCACGGTGTTGAGCTTGAACCGCGGCGCTCCGGCCCTGTGCTCTGAGTAAAAGGCCGCTGCGGCGTTGCACGGCCGGTTTAGAAGCGATTTATTTTTATACTCGCCTAACTCAAACGCGTTTATCAGGCACATACTTCAATCTGGGGAAGGCTGCCCTTTTTCGTCGGCATTGGCGTTTTTGACCACCAAGGTGGTAGTAATCCCACTGTTTGGGGAGCGGGTGATCTGCAGTTCGTCCACCAGGTTTTTGAGGATTTCCTGCCTTAGCTCTTGTTCGTCGGTCATTTCGGAAGGGGCACTGCGGCTGTCTGGGATATTGTCTTCCATTTGGATGGTGAGTTTGTTTTCGGCGAGGTAAAACCTCATCTTAATCCGGCCGTCGGTACAGCCGATGGTTTCAGCGCGGTCTATGGCATCGTTGCAAACTTCACTTACGGCAACTTTGCAGTACTGTATTCTATCGTAAGGAAGCTCGAGGCGGTTGGCCATACTGCTTGCAACCAAACGTGCCACGGTTACCAGTTCCGCCTGGCATGGTATAATTAACTCTACAAAAAGGTTGTCGATGTTCATAACCGTACCCCTGCGTTTATATTATGAGCGTTAGTCAGCCGTTTCAAAAGACCGGAACTGCCTTATTGCCGTCGAGATGGCAGGTATCGTTGCATACCTCTAGGCGCATGCGCGTTTTATCTCCGCGAAGACATGTTATGGAACCGTTGTCGAGCCTTATCAGGCGCATTGATGATATAGGCGCTTCTATAGCCCAGCATATTACGGCTTTTATTGGTCCTCCATGGGCAACCACTGCCACGTTTTGATCCGGGTGATTCTCGGCGATTTGCTTGATGGCGGCAACTGCTCGGGCTTGAACATCCTCCAATTTTTCTGCTTTGGGAGGGCGGTGGACGGCGGAATTGGAGAGCCAAAGAGCCACCAGGTCTGGATCGGTTTCGGCTACCTCAGCTAAAGTTTTACCCTGCCAACTGCCAAGATAAGCCTCTCTGAGGGCACTGGTGGGTTTTACTTTCAATCCGTGGCGTGCGGCTATTATTTCGGCTGTTTCTTTGGCGCGGAGCAGATCGCTTGAGTACACGGCATGAAGCTTTAGGTTAGACAGGCGTTCGGCAACGAGCTCTGCCTGGCGCACACCGCGCTCGGATAGGGCGACATCCTCATGCCCCTGTATGCGCCCTTCAGCGTTCCAAACAGTTTCCCCGTGGCGTATAAGGATAATGCGAGTCATGGCTTGTCTGCTCTAAGAATTTCTACTCTGCACTTTTATATTTCCCCTCTTTTCAAGGGTTCTAGCTCGATGCCGTCTGGCTGGGCGCGCATCACTCCAAAGGATACACCGTGAACGGATTCTGCATCAAGCCATGGGGTTATTACGCGGAGCCGGAAGGTGGAAAGGTCTATGTGAACAACGAGCCCCGCGGCGAGAGTGTTGGCTTCCTCGTCGAGCAGGCCTACGCTTAACCATATCAGCCGTGCTATGTTTACCAAGCGAAATTG
>JBMFPP010000008.1:3050-17066 GCA_049969055.1 Armatimonadota bacterium
GTTCAACCGCAGGGCCAATGTACGGATGTCGGCTTCACCAGCGGGACCTCTGGAGATGAAATAGTACCAATCCCGTATCAGCTCGCCGTGTATAAGCTGGGATGTCAGTCCTCTCCCCAAGCTTTGGAGCTCGGCAGGTTCTATGGGCCGCCCGGTGAGGAGGTGGGTGCCGCGCCTGATGAGTTTGTCAAGCTGTAAGTCAATTTCGCGGGCTTCGCGGAAATAGGATGCCAGTTTGGCTCGCCGGCGCATGGCGCGTATCTCCGGGGTTTTAATTCGAACTTGGTCAGTTACGGGAACGCGAAGGAGTTTGGACGGCGGGAATACGGAAATAACATTTTCGACCTCATCGGGGCGTTCTAGGTACGCAACGATATCTGGCTGTACGGCGTCGAATTTGGCGGCTTTTAGCTTGCGGCCCAGATAGCCGCGCACCAAGCCGGTGGTATCCACCACTATGAAGTCGGCTCCGAGGATTTTGGCCCTCTGCACCATGCGGACTACGCCAGTGACGCACTCGACGAGGAAGCCGGGAGGCGACGTGGAGCCGATGAAGTGAAGGCCGCGCGGTTTCAGCTCTGAGAGGCGGAAGGGAACCTGCAACGGCATGCCCAATCCGATACAGCCCGGCGGCCCGATTTCGGATTGGCCGATATCTGCGTCTACGACTGCCACCCGACGGCCTTGCTGGAGGGCTTCTGCGGCGAGGTGTGTGCAGAAGGTGGTTTTGCCGGTGTCGGTGCCGCCGACGAGCATAACCGTTCTGGCTCTGGAGAGAATTTGCGCAATGGGCTCTTTCCACTCGGGTGGAACTTGGTTCATAGCTCTGCAGAGACTCCGACGGCGGAACGCTTTTGGCACAGGAGTGTCGTAGAGGAAGGGAGCGGTAAGATGGTACGCACTAATCCAGTGTCAAAACAAAGAGGGGTTGTGTTGCGCTGGCTTGCCGTGGTTGGGGCGATTTTGCTTATCGCTGCGTTTGGAGCGCTTTTGTTCCGCGCGGCTTTGCGGCAACCAAGCGACCGCGAGAGAATCCTCGGTCTGATTGCAGATGGAAAGAAAGCTGTTGAAAACAAAGACATTGGTTCTACGATGGCTCTCATCTCCCCTCAGTACAAGGACGATTTCGGAAATTCCAAGGATGATATTCGCGCATATGCTGTTGCATACTATCGAGAAGTAAGTGCACTGCGCCTTAAGCTATCCCGTCCTTCCATCTCAATTAGGGGTTCAACCGCACTTGTTGATTTGGATGTTACTGTTGAAGTAACCCCGAAAGGATGGCTAACCTCAAAGCTTATTTCGACGCGGGTTACTTTGGTCCTGGAGAAAAGGCCGGTGCGCAGAATGCTTGTTATACCTTCAGCCAAGTGGCAGGTGGTGAGTATTCGTATGCCGAGCTTACGCGATTTCGAGGATTTTCCTCTGGATTAGGAAAGCCGGGTTCGGCGAGGAATGAAGCCGGGCAGGAATGGGAACTGCGCCCGTTCCTGCCCAAGGTGTTACTTGGCGGGTGGTTTTGGAACCGCTTTCGGTTTTAGCGGTGCGGGACCTGGTAGTGCGCCGGCTTCGTAAAGCTTTGTGAAAGCGGCTTTGCCCCACTCTACAAGTTTTTGGATGTTCGGCATGCCTTGGGTGCCGCCGACCGCAACCAAGAGGGCTTTCGGCTGTTTGCCAACTATAAGGCCGAGCATCCCCTCTTGGCCTTTTGCGAAAATGTTGATGGAGATCTTTTCGTCAGGGGTGGGTTTCAGGAAGATAATGCGGTTCCATCCGGCCGATTTGGCGTGTGAGAGGTAGAATTCCTCAACTGCTTCCGGGGATTCCGTGGCCGGAAGCTCATATATCACTCCCTTAACCGCCGATATGCCTGCCAAAGCCTCATGCAGTGTGTTGAGGTCGAGAGACTCCAAGTGCTTCAGCATGGGAGGGACGGAGCCGAGGGATTTCTGCCCTACAGACTTGATGGCGTCTTTGACCATTGGCAGTATGTCTTCGTTCGAAAGGCTGATTTCTGCCCTTATTTTGCCGCCGGAGTAAACAGGCACATTGAGGGTTGTGCCGGCCGATGCAGTGCTGGTTTGACCGAGAGCGACACTGCAGATAATAAGGGTGGCAAAAGCGGACAATGTTAAAGCTGTGGTGCGCTTCATTGGGTTCACCTCCTCTGCGGCGGAAGTTGCCGCGTCTATATATCGGACGTAATCAGTGTAGTGGTTGATTCTTGCTAAGTCAATTTGGTGAGAGCGGTGGCTGGATTATTTGTGCATGTCGTTAGGTCCCTTGTGGAGCTTGAAGCTTGGGGCGGCGGGTGCTATAATCAAGGCTAGCAGACGGGTACATCTGTGTTTTCTGCGGAGAGGAGAGGGTCTTAATGAGGCTGCGTTCCTCCGCTCCGAAGTCCGGGCAGTCCTCCGGACGGCCGAGGGTTACGGCAGAGCCTACGCCGTACGGCACCACACCGCGGCGGACCGGTATGCCGCCTCCAACAAACACCTTTGTCGATGCGTTTACCGCTTACCTTCAAGCCAAACGCCGGGCTACCGGTTACTTTGTGTTGTTCTTTGCCGTGGCGGCTTTTGGACTTATAGCCGCTTCTGTGCTTCGGATTTTGATAAACCAGTACGATGAGCTGCGCCAGGCAGCTATGGACCGCCCAGTGCTTATCGAGAGGCGCCAGGTTGATGCGGCGGATTTGGATTGGTATTCACTTCACGCTTTCTACGACAGCTACTACGGTGCTCGGACCACGATCAAACTAATTCGAGATCGCGGAGTGACGCGCCTGCTGATCACCGACAGAGACGGCAATGTTCTGCTTAAGCGCAGATTGGTACCGTCGGATTTGGACCGCCAACGCATCCTTGCCAGATACGAGAGGCGAACCGGCAACAGCGCGGATACGGTGGATCTGTACTACAAGGGCGGGCAGGCTATGCTTGTGGTGAAGGACTCCGAGCTGGAGATGTAGCCGTTTTCTACGGGAAGTTTTGCCTTTCGGTCGACCCCTTATTTGTTTGGCGGAGCTTCTTGAACGAACAGCGGCCTGGCTTCACCCACGGTGTAAAACGATCCGGTAATGCATACCAGGTCGTCCGGCTCGGCCAGAGAGAGGGCGCGCTCTACAGCATTTGGAACCCCGCTTACGACCTCGACAGACACGCCCGACTGATTGGCAGCCGCGGCTATCTCATCCTCCGGCACCGAGCGGTGAGAAATCGGCGAGGTGGCAATAAAGACGTGTGCCAGGGGAGCCAAAATTCCAACCACCTCCGATGCCGAATGACCTTGTAGCATTCCCATCACCAAAATGAGGCGCCGGTATTTGAAGAGGGTTGTGAGAGCTTGGCGGAGGTGCCATGCCCCGTGGGGGTTGTGCGCTCCATCAAGGAGCACAGTTGGCCTCGATTTGACGGTTTCCAGGCGGCCTGGTGCAACTGCGGTGGCAAGGCCCTCTCTCACCGTCTGCGGAGTAATGCGGGAGTCGTGCTGTGCCAGCAGGTCTGCTACGGCGATGGCTATAGCGGCGTTTACGTGCTGGTGCTGGCCCACCATTGCTGTTGTGAGGCTGTCATAGCGGCGGCTAACTGTTACCGAGAATGCACCGGATGGATGCTCTTCCAGGAGAATCTCTTTTCCGAGGCGCAGTAGGGGTGCGTTGAGAAGTTCGCACTGGCGCCGGATGACATCCAGTGCACCGCCTTCGGCTCCGGTTGCGCATGGAACTCCGGGCTTGATAATCCCCGCTTTTTCGTAGGCGATCTGTTCTACTGTATTGCCCAGCCGGTCTGTGTGATCGAGCGCCACATTGGTGATAGCGGTTGCCAGGGGTGTAACCACGTTGGTGGAGTCGAATCTGCCGCCCATGCCCACCTCCAAGACGGCGTAGTCCACACCGGCCCTGGCGAAGTAAAGGAATCCGAGAATAGTTTTTACTTCGAACTCTGTGGGGTGATCCACCCTGCGGGCAACATCCTCAACAACCGGGATCAGCTCGCTCATCAGTTCCGAAAACTGGTGCTCGGATATAAAGCGGCCGTCTATCTGTATCCTCTCGCGCACGTTAACCACGAAAGGTGAAACGAAGAGACCGGTTCGATATCCGGAGCAGGAGAGGATTTTGGCTATCATGGTGCAGGTGGAGCCTTTGCCGTTGGTGCCGGTCACATGTACAGAGCGGAAGGTCTTTTCTGGGTGGCCGAGGGCCTCGCACAAGGCCTGAATGCGCTCCAAACCCAATCTTATGCCCAGTGGACGCAGGTTAGAGAGGTACTCGACAGCTTGCTGAAAAGTGATATTCATTGCAGATGTTGCGGCTATATTGTATCTTTTAATCGGGGCTCGGTCAATGCGGGATCCGCGGGCGGCAGTTTGCAAAGCCTGGGCAGGTGTGCGGTGGGGCACGGGAGGACCGGGTTGTCTGCTGGTGGGAAATTTGAAGAGTTGTGCCCGGAGTGTATTGACACGTTGAACACAGGTCCGTATAATAACACAGGACGGCTTGACCGGGTCGATCCGCCGGAAGCGGGAAGAGAAGTCAAGCCAAAATGCGGAGGCGGTGCTGTAATGGATGTTGGTCGCGACGGCGGTAGCTCCTCGCTGGCCAAGGGTTATACAGAATGCACCGACGAGGAGCTGGTGCTCTCCGCGAGGGAGGGGAACAAAGCCGCAGAAGAGTACCTTTTGAGGAAGTATCGCTCACTTGTAGAAGGAAAAGCAAGAAGCTACTTCCTGGTAGGAGCTGACCACGAAGATGTAGTACAAGAAGGGATGATAGGCCTGTTCAAGGCGATACGCGATTTTCGTGACGATCGAGCGTCGCGGTTTAAGGCGTTCGCCGAGCTGTGTGTAACACGGCAGATAATCACGGCCATCAAAACAGCAACTAGGCAGAAGCACGTGCCGCTGAACTCTTACGTATCGCTCAATCGTCCGGTGTTCGACGAGGATCCGGAGGGGATGTTGATGGACGTGATACCCGATACACAGGCCATAGATCCCGAGTCCGTGGTAATGAACCGAGAAGTTACAGAGTACCTGGAGAGCCAGGCGCAGAAGGACCTGAGTCCGTTAGAGTATCGCGTTCTGCAGTCCTACTTGGAGCGGAAGTCCTATAAGGAGATGGCGGACGAGCTGAACTGCCAGACCAAGTCCATTGACAACGCTCTGCAAAGAGCAAAAAGGAAAATAGGCGACCGTTTGGGCCGAGGTTAGCCGACGTAGCTCAGTGGTAGAGCAGCTGTCTTGTAAACAGCTGGTCATCCGTTCGAATCGGATCGTCGGCTCCAGAGACATATGGGCAGGTGCCCGAGTGGCTAAAGGGGGCGGTCTGTAAAATCGCTGCGGAATGCTACGGAGGTTCGAATCCTCCCCTGCCCACCATGATGAGCCCACGTGGCGCAGAGGTAGCGCACCTCTTTGGTAAAGAGGAGGTCATGGGTCCGAGTCCCATCGTGGGCTCCATTTTCTATTTTAATTACGGAGATGATTCGAATAACCATCACGGCCGGTGACAGGGAGGGAGTATAAAAAGAAATGGCCAAGGCGAAGTTCGAGCGTACTAAGCCGCATGTAAATGTGGGGACTATTGGTCACGTTGACCATGGGAAGACGACGTTGACCGCCGCAATTACCCAGGTTCTTTCTTCGGTGGGCCTCGCGGAGTATACGCCTTACGAGAAGATCGACGGGGCTCCGGAGGAGCGGGAGCGCGGCGTTACCATCAATATCTACCACGCTGAGTATCAGACTGAAAAGCGTCACTACGCTCACGTGGACTGCCCCGGCCATGCTGACTACATTAAGAACATGATTACCGGTGCAGCCCAGATGGACGGCGCCATTCTGGTTGTGAGCGGCGCGGATGGCCCGATGCCACAGACGCGTGAGCACGTTCTTTTGGCGCGCCAGGTAAACGTTCCCTCTATTGTGGTCTTCATGAATAAGGTAGATATGGTGGACGACGAGGAGCTCCTGGATATCGTCGAGTTGGAAGTGCGAGAACTGCTGAACAAGTACGAATTCCCCGGTGATGAAACTCCGATCATTCGAGGCTCTGCTACCAAGGTGCTGGAGTGCGGCTGCAGTAAGAGAGAGTGCAAGTGGTGCGGGGCGATTTGGGAACTGCTTGATGCAGTGGATAACTTCATCCCAACGCCCATGCGCGACATAGACAAGCCGTTCCTTATGCCGATTGAGGACGTGTTCTCGATCACCGGACGCGGTACGGTTGTTACCGGCAGGATCGAGAGAGGAACGATTAAAGTGGGTGACCCGGTGGAGATCGTGGGCATCCGCGAGACGCGGCAGACGGTGTGCACCGGTGTGGAAATGTTCCGCAAGACGCTGGACGTAGGCCAAGCCGGAGACAACGTTGGTCTTTTGTTGCGCGGTATAGAGCGCAACGAAGTGGAACGCGGTCAGGTTGTTGCCGCTCCGAAGAGCATTACACCGCACACCAAGTTCCAGGCCGAGGTGTACGTGCTGTCTAAGGAAGAGGGCGGACGGCACACGCCGTTCTTCAGCGGCTATCGGCCTCAGTTCTACTTCCGCACCACCGACGTCACCGGCACCATCATACTGCCAGAGGGCGTTGAGATGGTAATGCCCGGAGACAACGTTACCATCACCGCCGAGCTGATTCAGCCGATCGCTATGGAAGAACAGCTTCGGTTTGCTATTCGCGAAGGCGGCCACACCGTAGGCGCGGGCGTTGTCTCCAAGATAATTGAGTAGCCTGGTGGGAACTACCAATGGCTAAGCAGGAGAATAGAGTGGTGATAACACTGGCTTGCACGGAGTGCAAGTCGCAGAATTACACCACTACCAAAAACAAGCGGAACGACCCTCAAAGGTTGGAACTGCGAAAGTACTGCAAGCCGTGCAATAAGCACACTCTGCACCGGGAGGAGCGCTGAGGTTCTTTCTGGCGCAGTAAAGAGGGAAATGTTCGAAGCGTGGGAGGCATCCGATTGGTGCCTCCCATTTGTTTGATAACCGCAAATGGATACCATCGTTTTGGACGGTTCATACGGCGAGGGCGGCGGACAGATACTTAGGTCTGCTCTTTCGCTTTCGGTACTTACCGGCAAGGCGTTTGAGATTGTGAACATACGCGCCGGCCGCCCAAATCCGGGGCTGGCACCACAGCACCTGGTTTCGGTGGAGGCCGCCGCTGCGGTGTCTGGTGCCGAGGTTGAGGGGGCACAACGCGGATCCCAGCGTTTATTTTTCAAACCGGGGGCGGTTCGGCCAGGCAGTTACCGCTTTGCTACGGGAACGGCTGGGTCGGTTATGCTCGTTTTCCACAGCGTGTTTCCCCCCTTGGCGACTGCTGGGTCTCCTTCCACCGTTGCAATCAGTGGAGGAACGCATGTGCCGTGGAGCCCGGTGTACGAGCACGTGGAGCAGGTGTTTCTTCCGGCGGTTTCGCCTTTGGGGATGAAGGCTTCGCTGCGGCTTAAGTCTGCTGGATATTATCCAAGGGGTGGAGGCGAGATAGTTGCGCAGATTGAACCCGGCGGCTCCGCACAAAAGAAAGTGGTTTTGGATGCAAGGGGTGCTCTTCTACGGGTTTGGGGAGTGGTTGGAATTTCCAATCTTCCGACGAGCATTGGGGAGCGCATGAGGTCGCAGGCGCTGTCTGCATTGGCGGACCACTCCATAAAGGCCGATATTGATATTGTTCAGCGACCGTCGCCGGGGCAGGGGGTGTATATCTTTCTGTGTGCTGAGTACAGCGAAACGAAGTCGGGTTTTTCGGCGCTTGGTGAGCGCGGTAAGCGGGCGGAGGATGTGGCCCGGGAGGCGGTTCAGGCTTTTCTGTCGCACCATTACGCCAAAGGTGCGGTTGAGCCGCATCTTGCCGATCAGGTTCTTCTGCCGTTTGCGGCGGTTTGCGACGAAGCATTGTATACTGTGTCGGCCGTAACCGAGCACCTTAGAACAAATGCGTGGGTGGTTGAGCAGTTTGTTCCGGTGCGCGTGGAAATTCACGGTGAGCCGGGGTGTCCTGGGCAGGTAGTGTGTCGGCGGTTGTAGATTGGGGGTGAATTAGATGGAAATCTATCAGCAGGTGCAGATTCCCGGCGCCGAGGAACAAAGGGACGTGCTGGGGATTGATCCATCTAGGATTCGGCTTTTCAGAGATGGGAAAGGTATTTTGAGGCTTACCATTGAGGGAGACAGGTCTTATCTCACGGTGAGAGTTTCGCGGGCTTTTCCGCTGTCTTGCTCTGGGGGGTATGTAGGTTTTTCGGACGGAAAGGGGCGCCAGATTGCAGTTGTGAACGACCTGCGCAGTTTGGATCCAGAGTCACGCAGGCTGGTCGATGAGGAACTGCGCAAGCGGTACTTTGTTGCGCGCATTGAACGGGTTGACAGCGTGAAAGAGATGTTTGGAGTGGTGCAGTGGAAGGTGCAGACCGACCGCGGTCCCCGCGAGTTTCTGGTGCGCGGAATGCGGGAAAGCGTTTTCGATTTGGAAAACGACCGCGTGCTCATAGTGGATGTTGACGGAAATCGGTACGAACTACCGGGCTTGCATGAGATGGACAGCAAGAGCCGCGCCCTTGTGGAAAAGGTAATGTGAAGCACAGAAGCTTTTTCGAACATAGGTTCGTTATTGCTTGACTGTCATTGGGGGCTGTGTTAGTATACAAGCGGCTTTGTTCGTTACGGTAAGGGGATTTGGATGGCTGTTTTGGAGATACTGAACCATACGCATCCGGCGTTACGGTCGAAAGCCCAGCCGGTTCAGCGAGTTGACAGGGGGATTCGGCGGCTGATTCGCGACATGATGGAAACAATGAAAGCCGCTCCGGGAATAGGGCTGGCCGCGCCGCAGGTGGGCGTGCTTAAGCAGGTCATTGTGTTCGATACCGGCGAGGATGGTTGTTCCGGCGCTTTGGTGAACCCGCGCGTTGTCCGCTCTGAGGGTGAAGCTACGGATGTTGAGGGGTGTCTGAGCATACCCGGCCTTCAGGGGATGGTTCCCAGGGCGGCAGTGGTAGTGGTGCAGGGTTTGGACGAGCAGGGGCGACCTGTTGAAATTCAAGCGGATGGTCTGCTGGCGCGCGTTCTTCAGCACGAAATTGACCATCTCCACGGCGTTCTTTTCATAGACAGAGCGATTCTAGACACGCTTCGGTGGGTGAGCCGCGAAGAAGAGGAGGGAGAAGAGTCGAAAAAGGCAGTGGCCGTTGGGTAATTTTCGGAAGCCTTTAGAGAAAACCCCGATAAGCCAATATTTTCAATGCGGTGAATCGAGGAAGTAAAAGAATTCTGATTTTTCCGGTGAGAATCAGCTGTTTGGAGAAACAAAGAAATGAGAGTTTTGCTGACTAAGGAAGTGGAGTCTATTGGTCACGCTGGGCAGATCGTGAACGTGGCTGACGGTTTTGCGAGGAATTATTTGATACCGCGGAAGTTGGCAGTGCCGGCAACCAAGGGCACTGAAAAGATGATAGCGAAGTTAGCCGAAGAAGCACGAAAGCGGGAGGAGCGTGCGCGAACCGACGCTGAGGCTGTAGCCCGCCGAATAACCGAGAACCCGATAACCATTAAGGCCCATGCCGGACACGATACGAGCAAACTGTTCGGCTCAATCACCGCGCAGGATATTGCCGACGCTCTTAAAGAGCAGTTGGGAGTGGAGGTTGACCGCCGAAGAATTGAGATAGCCGAACCCATACGCAGTTTGGGGGAATATACCGTTCCTGTTAAACTGCACACCAACATCACAGCTCATGTGCGGCTGACAGTGGTTCCCATCTCCTCGGAAGAGGGGCAGTCTTGAGGCCGTGAACGGGACATCGGTACTAGAACGCGTTCCTCCGCAGAATATCGAAGCCGAGCAGTCAACTCTTGGTTCTATGATGCTGGACAAGTTGGCTGCTGAGCGGGTGCTGGAAATCCTCAGGCCAGAGGATTTCTACCGAGAGGCACATCAGCGCATATTCAGCGCCATGTGGCATTTGGCGGAACGCGGTGAGCCGGTGGATTTGGTTACGCTTACAGACGAGCTGCGTTCTCGTGGACAGCTTGAGGCTGTCGGCGGTGTTTCTTACCTTGCCACCCTTCTTGATACGGTTCCCACAGCTGCCAACGCGGAGTATTACGCCCGCATAGTTAGGGACCACGCTATACTGCGGGGTCTCATCCAGGCCGCGGCGGAGATAACCAAGGCGGCCTACGAACCCACCGAGGATGTTGCCACCATCTTAGACCGCGCCGAGCAAGCTATCTTTTCGGTTGCGCGAAGCCGCGGCGAGCGGACCCTTCGCCCTGTTGGCGAGCTGGCCATCGAGGCTTGGGAGCGGCTGAGCCAGCAGTCGGAGGGGGGTCTGGTCGGCATTCCCACCGGTTTTCGGGGGCTTAATGCACAAACGGCAGGGCTTCAGCCGGCGGATCTTATCATAATAGCGGCGCGGCCGTCGGTTGGGAAGACGGCCTTCGCCTTAAGCCTTGCGGTTACGGCGGCCAAATCCGGGCGCGGGCCTGTGGCGATTTTCAGCTTGGAGATGTCGGACCTGCAACTCGCAATGAGAATGCTCTGCGCCGAGGCCAGGGTGAGCGCACACAGGCTTCGCGCTGGCAATCCCCGCGATGAGGATTGGGCGAAGCTGGCCGCCGCTTTGGATGTTCTTTCCGAGCTTCCGATATACGTTGACGACAGTTCTGACCTCACCCCCCTGCAGATTCGGGCTAAGTGCCGACGCTTGGCCGCGTCGCACGGGCTGGGCATGGTTATTGTGGATTACCTGCAGCTCATGACATCCCACAGCAGGGCCGAGAACCGCAACCAGGAGCTTTCTATAATCGCCCGCTCCTTAAAGGCCATGGCCAAGGAGTTCAACGTGCCGGTGGTAGCCCTCTCCCAGCTTTCGCGCGCGGTGGAGAAGCGTGAGGATAAACGGCCGATGCTTTCGGACCTGCGCGAAAGTGGGGCGATCGAGGCGGAGGCTGATTTGGTGGCATTTCTGCACAGGCCTTCGTACTACGAGCGGCCGGACGAGAAGGCGCAGGATGATACCGTTCCGGAGGATGTGGAAATCATTATCGCCAAGCACCGCAACGGCCCAACAGGAGTGGTAAAGGTTGGTTTCATTAAGGAGTACGCGTGTTTCGTTGATATAGAAAGACATGTAGAGTACGGGGGATAGGGTGGACGTTCTTGTAGTCGGGGGCGGCGGAAGAGAGCATGCGCTTGTTTGGAAGTTGGCGCAGAGCAGGCGGGTGAAGAAGCTGTACTGCGCGCCGGGAAACGCCGGAATAGCGCGGCATGCCGAGTGCGCAGATATTTCTGCCACCGATATTGATGGTCTGTTAAGGTTTGCCAAAGACCGCCGCATTGATCTCACCGTGGTGGGCCCAGAATCCCCGCTGATAGCTGGTATAGCAGATTGTTTTCGCAAAGAGGGGCTGGCAGTCTTTGGTCCCGGTGCTTCCGGTGCCGCTGTTGAGGGGAGCAAGAGCTTTGCGAAGGATTTAATGAGCCGCTTTGGGGTTCCCACGGCTTCTTACCGCGTTTTCGATGATCCGGATGCCGCTTTGCAGTACGTCCGCCAAAATTCCGGGCCGATGGTGGTTAAAGCAGACGGCGAGGCCGCTGGAAAGGGAGCCATCGTTTGCGATGACGAGAACCAAGCGGCAAACGCAGTTCGGGCTATGATGATAGAGCGGGTCTTCGGTAGAGCCGGGGACCGCGTGGTTATCGAAGAGCGGATGTACGGAGAGGAATTCAGCGCGCTGGCGTTTGTAGATACCCGAGACGGCAGAGGTGATGTTTCCGATGTGTTTTTGATGATGCCGGCTTCACAGGACCACAAGCCGGTGTTTGACGGCGACCGCGGTCCGAACACCGGTGGCATGGGCGCTTATTCACCTGTGCCGTCTGTTACCTCGGAAGTTGAACGGCAGGTTGCGGAGCGCGTCTTTAAGAGGATTTTGAAAGGGTTGATTGATGAGGGAATAGAGTACCGCGGCGTGCTCTATGCCGGAATGATGCTGACCGAAGACGGGATTAAAGTTGTGGAGTTCAACTGCCGCTTTGGTGATCCGGAGGCGCAGGCGGTTTTGCCCCGGCTGGATGGGGATTTATTGGATCCCCTGGAAGCCGTGGCATTGGACGAGGAGCGCGGCAAGCCGCGCTTGGGAAATTTGAAGCTTCGCTGGCGTTCTGATGCCTGCGTTTGCGTGGTGATGGCTTCCGGCGGGTACCCCGGAAGCTACGCCAAGGGCAAGCCTATAATGGGCATTGAAGAAGCGGAGCGCATGCCGAACGTGGCGGTTTTCCACGCAGGAACGGCGGTTGGGGATGACGGCCGCTTGGTTACGAGCGGCGGACGCGTTCTTGGGGTTACCGCATGGGCGCCGAGCATTGAGCAGGCGGTGGAAAGGGCGTATGCGGCGGTCGAGCGGATCAAGTTCGAAGGCGCGCATTACAGGAGAGATATTGCCCACCGGGCCGTTGGGCGTAGTGATGAGGGGGTGCGGTGAGTCCGAAAGTTGGCATCTTGATGGGAAGCATATCTGACGCGGATGTTATGCGTCCGGCGGTTAAAGTGTTAAGAGAGCTGGGTGTGCCGGTTGAGGTTAGGGTGATTTCAGCTCACAGGACGCCGGACGCGGCCCATGAATACGCATCCACCGCGGAACAGCGGGGACTGAGGGTTTTGATTGCTGGCGCGGGCGGCGCGGCGCACTTGGCCGGGGTGCTGGCATCCAAAACGACGCTTCCGGTGATAGGAGTTCCCGTAATGGGAACTAGCTCGCCGGGCGGGCTTGATGCTCTGCTTTCCACTGTGCAGATGCCGCCGGGGGTTCCGGTGGCAACAGTGGGGATAAACGCGGCGGAGAATGCTGGCCTGTTGGCGGCGCAGATACTGGCGGCGTCTGATTCCGAGCTGGCGGAGCGTCTTCGCGAGCGAAAACGCCGCTTGGCCGAAAGAGTGAGGCAGGCTGATGAAGAGCTTCAGCGGCAAATGGCGGAGGAGCTTGGCTGATGGTGGAGCGTTACACACTGCCGGAGATGGGCCGTATCTGGAGCAAGGAGAATAAGTATGCCACGTGGCTCCAGGTTGAGATCGCCGTGTGCGAGGCTTGGGCAAGTTTGGGGCGCATACCGAGCTGGGTGCCGGAGGCGATCCAGAAGAACGCCCGCATAGATGTTGCCAGGATAGAAGAGATCGAGCGGGAGGTGCGGCACGACCTTATCGCTTTCGTGAAGGGGGTTCAGGAAACCCTGGGCGAAGAAGGGAAGTACCTCCACTTCGGGGTTACCTCGTACGATATAGAAGATCCCGCTCTTGCCCTGCTTCTCCGCCAATCGGCGGATATTATTATTTCGGATGCAGAGAGGCTTTCGGATGTTATCAAGCGCCGGGCCGCCGAGCACAAATACACCATAATGATGGGCAGAACCCACGGCGTGCATGCAGAGCCTATCACGCTTGGGCACAAGTTTGCCGTGTGGTATTGGGAGATGCAGCGCAACCTAGAGCGTCTGCGCGCGGCACGGGAGGTTATCAGCTATGGAAAGATCTCCGGCGCGGTTGGCACCTACGCGAATGTGGATCCCCGCGTGGAGGAGTATGTGTGCCGCAAGCTTGGCCTCACTCCGTCTCCCGCTTCTACACAGATACTTCAGAGGGACCGCCATGCGCAGTTTGTCACCACGCTGGCGATAGTTTCATCCAGTCTGGAAAAGTTCGCCACCGAGATAAGAAACCTGCAGAGAACGGAGATCCGGGAGGTTGAGGAGTTTTTCAGTGAGGGACAGCGGGGTTCGTCTGCTATGCCGCACAAGCGGAATCCGTGGAACTGCGAAACGGTAAGCGGTTTGGCGAGGGTGGTGCGCGGATATGTGATTCCGGCTTTGGAGAACATCACCTCTTGGCATGAGAGGGATTTGGCAAACTCCTCGGTGGAGCGGGTGATTCTTCCCGATGCGTGCTGTGCAGTTAACTTCCAGCTTCGCAAATTCACGGAAATTTTGGACAAGTTGATCGTTTACCC